>NZ_JBFBBY010000045.1:0-52239 GCF_040682875.1 Amycolatopsis sp. NPDC051071
GTACTTGGCGGCGCCCCGGGCCGCGGCTCCGGCGGGGCCCGGTTTCTCGTGTGTTTTTGGCGTCTTACCCCCCACCCAAAACACTCACGAGACAGGCCGCCTGCGAGTGGTGCGGCTGAAGTCGACCACGACGCTCGGGCCGCCTCCCGGCACTCGCCCCCTCTGTCGAACGAGGGGACCGCGGATCGACACGGCCACGGAGAACTCCTTCGTCGCGACGCGGCACAGTACCTCTCACACGGCCTCAGGACCCTCTACTTCGGCTGTTGCTTCTTGTCCTCCTCGGCCCAGGCGGCCTCCGCCTGCGACTGGATGTCGGTGAGGCCGCGGTCGACCTGGACGACGGTCTTGCCTCCCCAGCCGACGTAGTTCTTCGAGCTCTTGGCGTCGGAGAGGGCTTTCAGCATCGGGTAGTAGTCCGGTGCCTTCTTCTTCAGCCAGTCGTCGACCCACTTCATCTTCTTGTAGCTGTCACCGAATTTGGTCTTCAGCCAGTCTTCGTGCTTCTTGATCATCGGGATGTCGTAGTCGCTCAGGTACGACTTCGGCGGCGGCTTGGGAGCGGGTGCGGGCGGCGGGTCCGCGGGCTTCGGCAGTGGCCGTGAGAAGTTCGGGGTGGTGCCGTCGCCCGGCGGCCGGGTGCTGGGCGTGGGGCCCCCGGTGACGGGCGGGCCGTCGTGAGTGACCGCGGTGCCCGGTGGGGGCAGCGGCCGCGAGAAGTTGGGTGTCGTGCCGTCGCCCGGTGGCCGGGTGCCCGGCGGCGGTGGCAGCGGCCGGGAGTAGTTCGGCACGCCGCCGGGACGCGCGCCGCCGGGCAGGTTGGTCATCTCGTGGCCCGGGGCGCCTGCCTTCGGCTTGACCAGCTTCGACAGCTGGGTGAGCCGGGCGAGGGTCCGGCCGGCGTAGGCGACGACCTTGGCGAGTTTGGCCAGCATCGCCGCCACCTGCACCGAGACCGTCACGACGACCTTCCCCACCCCGACGACGATCGACGCGCCGAAGGTGAACGCGGCCATCGCGAGCGCGATCAGCATCGTGGCGATGATGTCGCCGAGGATCGTCGTGATGATGTCGCGGATCAGCGTGCGGACGGCGGCGATCAGGGCCCCGGTGGTCTCGACCAGGTAACCCGCGACGTCGGATGCCTTGGCGTTGGCGTCGATCCAGCCCTTCCGGTCGTTGATCGACTTCACGAAGCTGTCGTGGCCCTCGCCCTGCCACTGGGTGATCGTCGACTTGAGGGTGGCGTCGAGGTCGGAGCCGGTGTTACGCAGCCCTTCGCCGATCTTGTGCAGCTCGTTGGCCAGCTTCGTGACTTCCGCCGGGTTACCCGCGACCTGGTCCAGCGGCCACTTCAGGAACGAGACGTGCTCGATCAGCCAGCCGAGACCGGCCGCGATCAGCTTCGCGAACGGGTCCATGACAAACGCGACGGTGTCGAGTGCGGCGCTGATGATGTTGATGCCCAGCTCCACGCTGACGGCCGCGAGGTCGCCACCGTGCGCGTTCTGGACCTTGCCGATCGAGTCGGCCACCATATGCCAGCTGTCGAACACCCCGGCACCGGTCGTGGAGTTCGCGGACGTGATGGGAACGGTCACTGGCCCAGCTCCGTCTTGAAGGTGCTCAGGGTCTGGGCCGCGTCCGAGTCCTGGTTCGCGTACAGGTCGGCGGCCTTCTTCACGTCGGCGGCGGACTTCTCGATGTCCCCGGCGAGTTTGTTGATCTCCCCGGTGATCACGGCCATCGTGATCCGCGACGGCACCGCGAGCACCTGCGCGAGCAGGAAACCGAACGCGGCGTTGTCGAATCCGTTGGCGGCCTGCATCCGGTTCGCGGCGTCCTTCACCGCGGGCTGGGTGGTGCCGGACAAGAATTGGCTGAACTTCTGCAACTCGGCCGGGTCGACCGAGAAACCTGCTCCGGAAACCACTGGTTTCTCCTTCGTACTACCAGGGGTTGCTCTCGCCGTTGTCCTCTTCCGGTGTGGGCCGGGGACGACGACGCGGCTGACCATGCTGCGGGGACTGTGGGCTCGGCGGCTGGTTCGGCGGGGGAGTGGGTGGCCGCGGCGGGCGGTCCTGTGCCTCCTGTTCCGGTATGAACCTGCCGCCGTTGTCCGGAGGCGTTCCGTCGTCCTGTTCGGGCTCCGGCAGGAACTCGGAAAGCAGTTCACGGGCGGCCGAGCTCTCGCCGACCATGCCGCTGAACGCGTCCGCGACCTCGGTCGACACCTTTTGCTGCGCACGGCCGATCAGCTGCATCACCAGACTGGAAAGGGCTTGCGGGGAACGCTCGTACGCGCGGGGGCCGAACCGGAGATCCTGCAGGATCCCGCTCGGGCCGACGGTCACCGAGACCGCCCCGTCCGGCGCCTGCACGGTGGCGACGGCGGACCGGAGTCTTTCCTGTGCCGCCGCGGCCTTTGCCTGGATTCCCTCAAGCTCGGCGGTGAACGCGGCCAGCGGATCGCCGGCACCGCCGCCGGGAGGCACGGACTGTGTCAATTTGTCCTCATCGCGAGAAGGTGGTGAACGACCAGAGTCAATCAGCGCCCTTCAAACAACAGATGACCTGAACGGAGCCGCCAGCTGAACGTGATGCCTGCCCTGGCAAGGAATCAGGGGCTATTTCGCCAGACGCCCTGGCTACCCCTCGCCCCCGGCGGTGCGGTCGATGATGGCGGCCAGTGTCGTGGCGGCCTCTTCGGGAACCCAGTGGCTGACGCCGGTCAGGATCTCCAGCCGGTAGCCGCCATCGGCGTACTGTCCGGCGAGTTCGGCGCCACGACGGGAAAGTGCCGTGTCACCGTCACTCCAGACGTGCGTGGTCGGCACGGAAACCCGGGTACGCGGGGCCGCCGGGTTCTGCAGGAGCATCGCGCGATACCAGTTCAGCCCGCCGGTCAAGGCTCCGCCAAGGAGGATCTCTTGGTGGACCCGGTCGATCTGGGCCGTTGTCATCCCGGTTTTCGCGAGCATGCGGTCCACTACCCGCGGCCCGAGCCGGATGGCGAGTTCAGGCAGCCAGGGGATCTGGAAGAAGAACATGTAGTAAGACCGGATGAGCTGGTCGCTGGTCAGCATCGAGCGCAGGAACGCCGAGGCGTGGGGGACCGACACGCTGGTCAGTGACCTGACCAGGTCCGGCCGCTGTGCCGCGGTCGCCCAAGCGACGTTGGCGCCCCAGTCGTGCCCGGCCAGATGGACCGGTCCGGCTCCGATGGCGTGGATCAGCGCGACGGTGTCGGCCACGAGACGGCTCGACCGATAGGCGTAGCGGCCCCGTGGCCGCGCACGGGGTGAATAGCCGCGCTGATCGGGTGCGATCGTGCGGTATCCCCGCTCGTTGAGCAGCGCGGCGGTCTCGGCCCACGAAGCACTGGTCTGCGGGAATCCGTGCAGCAGAACGACGACCGTGCCGTCCAGCGGGCCGGTGTCACGCACGTCGAAGGTGAGCCCGTCGTGATCGAAAGAGCGGAGGCGGCGAGGCGTGGTCATGATCGGTCTCCTCGTTGGTCGTGGGAGTCGCGGTCGCCCGCACTCGCGACGATGCCGGACCGCGTCCGCATAGTCCCCAATAGGTGTTACCTGAAGTAACAGTTATTGGGTGGTAAGTCAACCGGGCGTGATGCCCGGCCTCGCCGTGACCGGCCTGGGCTCAAACCCGTAACTCGCGTGCTCGGGAACGGAACTCGCGTGCTTGAAGCCGGAACTCGGTGTGCGGAGTTTAAGCACGCGTGTTACGCCTTCAAGCACGCGAGTTACGCCTTCAAGCACGCGTGTTACGCCTTCAAGCACGCAAGTTACGTCTTTACGCACGCGAGTTACGTCTTTGAGCACGCGAGTACGGGTCAGGTGGTGAACCGGGCCGCTTGGTTGTCGATGAGGTTTTGCGCGCGTTCGAGGGTGTGTGAGCTGTAGGTGCCACTGGAGCGGGCGTCGAGGAGGGCGTTCTGCTGTGCGTCGATGAGGAGGCGTCGCAGTTCTCGTCGTTGGTGCAGCGGGCTGTCGGGGTCGCGTTCGTTCAGCGTCTTGTCGATGGCGTCGGTGGTGGCGAGCACGCGTTCGCGGGTCCGGTCGAGAATCGTTTCGTCGAAGGGGTCACCGTTGTCGCGGCGCAGTGCCGGACTGTCGAGGAGTGCCTGCGCGGCGCCTTGGATCTCGTTCGCCAGGCGGGCGAGTTCGCGATGTTCGTGTTCCGCGTCGGTGCCTTGGATACCGAGCCGTTTGACCAGGATCGGGAGGGTGCCGCCTTGCAGGAGCAGGGTGACGATCGCGACGGTGAAGGCGATCAGCACGAGCTCGGCCCGGTGGGGTACGTCGGTGGGGAGCGTCTGCGCGGCGGCCACGGTGACGACGCCCCGCATCCCGGACCAGGCGAGGACACCGCCGCCTCGCCAGCCGAGTCCTTCGCTGGCGTAGAAGGCGGAATCGGCGTGGCGACGGCGGAGGACGCGGTTCACCGTCGCGTATCTGCGTTGCTTGCCGGGGTGGGGTCCTCGTGCGGTGAGCCCGTCCAGCGCCGCCTCGATCCGGCCGGTGACCTCGCCCGCTCCGCGTTGTTGCCGCCGCAGGGCCGCGATGAGCGGGACGACGAACGTGGCACGCAGGAGGATGAGGGTGATCGTCGCGAGCAGGCCGAGGCCGACGGTGGCCTCTACACCCTGCCCCGACGCGTGGACGTCCGCGACGACCGCGGTGATCTCGAATCCCACCAGCAGGAAAACGCCGTTCTCCAGTAGCAGCTGGATCGTCCGCCAGTTGGTGCGTTCGGAGATGCGGTCGTGTGCGGTGAAGCGTTTCGCGCTCTGGTGGCCGGTGATGAGGCCGGTCGTCACGACCGCGATGACACCCGAGGCATGCAGTTCCTCCGCCGGGATGAAGGCCAGGAACGGGACCACAAAGGAGATCGCCGTCGTCAGGACGGCCTGATCGCGGATCCGGGAGCGGGCCCGGACCGACACGACGCCGACGACCACCCCGACCGCTATGGCGACGAACACGGCGAAGGCGAAGTCGCCGACCGCGCCCCAGAAGGAGACGGTGCCCGCGATCGCGGCGACCGCGGTCCGCAGCAGCACGAGCGCGGTGGCGTCGTTGACCAGCCCCTCGCCTTCGAGAATGGTGACGAGCCGGGGCGGGAGGCCGAGGCGTTTGCCGATCGAGGTCGCGGCGACCGCGTCCGGCGGGCTGATGACCGCGCCGAGCGCGACGGCGGTGGCGAAGCCGAGGTCGGGGATCAGCCACCAGATCAGCAACCCGGTGCCGAACGCGGAGACGACGACCAGCAGCACCGACAGCGCCCCGATCGTGCCGAGGTCCCGGCGGAAGTCCATGACCGGCACGTTCACGGCCGTCGCGTAGAGAATCGGCGGCAGCACGAGCACGAGGATCAGATCGGGTTCGACGGACAGCTCCGGGGCACCGGGAATCAGGCTGCACGCCATCCCCACCACCACCAGCAGTACGGGTGCCGCGACCCCGAGTTTCGGCGCGGCGTACGAAACCACGACGATGATCAACACCGCCACCACGGCGAGCAACGCCAATTCCTGCATGCCGTATCTCGCCTTCCTCGCACCTCGGTTCCGATCGAGTGCAGCTTGCCCGACCGCGACCGGTCGCGCCGCGTTCTACTCGATGGTGGGTGCGTCGCGATCGCCGGGTGCACGGCATACCGGAGTCTATTGTGGACGGTGTGGCGCCACGCCTCAGCCGTCGACCTTGACCTGCATGCGTACGGTGCCGCCGCGATGCGACCCGAAGTAGGTCTGGAGCTGGACACTGCTCGCCGTGCACCCGGCGCTGGTCCGGTCGTTCTCGGCGGCGGAGCGCAGCACGACGGAACACTTGGCCAGGTAATTGTCGCGGTCGGGCAGCAAAATGTAGAACGTCGCCGATCCGGCGCCCGCTCCTCCGGCGTTGAGGAAGACCGCGCTCATCGAGCACCAGCTGTCCCCGCACGGGCCGTCCCATTGCGAGGAACGCACGCGAAAATCGGGCTGTGAAGGCGGAGTCGTCTTGGTGGTCTCGGACGACTCGGTGGTTTCGGTGCTGGTCTTTGTCGACTTGTCCGCTTCCTCGGTGGCCGACGTCGTCCGGCGGGGCGCCTCCGCCTCCGAAACCCTCAAGCTCGACGTCGGCGGAGAATGCGACGTGGAACTGGCCGGGGGCATGATGTCCTTCAGCGGATTGAAGCCGGTCAGGGTGTTGATCGCGGCAAGGATGGCGAAAATGGCGCTGAACGCGCCGAGGACGACGGCCCATTTCTTGTAGTCGGGCTCGTCATCGGGCTTTTCCGGCGTGCTCCCCTCGCCTGCCATGGTTTCGATTCTACTGGGTGACTCACCGAGAGGGAGAACCAAATTCGGGCCAGGGCCTTCGCTGGATACCGGCCCGGCCGCAGGGCATTCCCCCGAACAGCCTAACTTCGCTATGAAAGCCACACACGCGGTTGGTGAAGGCCGCACTGTCGCGGCCGGGACGAACGCAGAGATCAGTCATGAGACAGGTCCGATGCGACCACTGCCGCGACGCACTCGATCTCGACCCGGACGCCCAGCGGCAGGGCGCCGGCCTGGACGGTGGTCCTCGCCGGGTAGGGCTCGCCGAAGTACTCCGCGTACACCTCGTTGACCGCGGCGAAGTCCGCGATATCGCTGAGAAAGATCCGGCACTGCACTACGAGGTCCGGCCGGGATCCGGCCCGCCGCACCAGGTCGGTCAGATTGTCCAGCGCCGCCTTGGTCTCCTCGGCCACCGTGCCCGGCCGGTATTGACCGTCCACAATGGAGCCTTGGCCGGAGACGAAGACGAACGATCCGGTCGCCACGACGGCTGGGGAGTACGGACCCACCTGGTTTCCGGTTTGGATCGCCCGGATGGTCATGACGTGGCCGCCGTGCGGTTCAGTGTCTCCCGGGTGAAGTGCCGCACGTACTCGTCCAGCCACTCCCGGAACGCCGCCTGATCGGTCAGCACGAGGGTGGCGTGGTCGGTGAAGTCGGCGTGCGCGGCGCGGAGGAACTCGTCGTCCGGCGCGCCGAGCGCCATCAGCTTTCCGGCCGCGTCGACCATCCGGAACGCGGCCAGGATCGGCGTCTCGTCCAGGCTGGTCGGCGCACTGGTCACCAGGTGGGTGATGACGGCGAACAGTTCCCGCGACTCTTCAGTCATCGGATTCCTCCCAGTCGATGCCGAACCGGTTGTGGTGCAAGGGGGTGGTGAATCCTCGGGGTGCTGGTGGTGGCGTGGGCGTCACGAAGCCCACCGCGACCGTCACGTCCGCGCGGAGCTGCGGCGGCAGGCCGACCAGCGTCTGCACCGCGGGCTCGGCCCAGCTGGTGATGGTGCAGATGCCGAGACCGGCGGTCTGGGCGAACAGCGCCAGATGCGCGCAGGCCGCGCCGACGTCGATCCGGGTGGCCACCTCGACACCTTTCGGGCCCAGCACCTGCTTCGCCCGCTCCAGGTCGGTGCCGAGTACGAGCATCGCCGGGGCGTTGGTCAGGAATCCGGGCAGCACCTGCCGGGCGGCGGCCAGTATCCGCGGGTCGTCGACGATCACGATGTGGCGGATACCGGACCGGGCCTGCTGTGCCCGCGCGGCGGCCCACGCCATCCGCCGCAGCAGTGGCCGGGGGACCGGGTCGTCGGTGAACTCGCGATGCATCCGGCGCCGTCGGATCGCGTCCTCCACGTCGAGGCTCACCATGACGTTCCCTTCGTCGGGGATGATCGCCTCAGCCTGCTTGCCAGGTGTGACGCGGACAATGTGCGATCCGCCAAACAGAGGTAGCCTCATTGGGCGTTTCGCCCAATGACGGGGCCTGCCGCCGCTGGTTTGCTCACAGCACATCGGAGGTGAGTCCATGACCCAAATCACCCTGGACGACGTCGAGGACCTGGCACTGGGTGCCGTCGTACTCGGCACCGGCGGCGGGGGAGACCCCTACCTGGCCAAGATCATGCTGCGAGAGGCGATCAGCAGGCACGGCCCGATCGAGGTGGTCGACGCGGCCGACCTCGATCCCGACGGCCTGTTGCTGCCGATCGCGCTGGTCGGCGCGCCCACCGTGATCGTCGAGAAGTTCCCGAACGGTGGCGAGGCGGAACAGGTGCTGCGGGCACTGGAAGGACATCTCGGCCGGACCGGCGTGGCGGTGCTGCCACTGGAGAACGGCGGGATGAACTCACTCTTCCCGCTGGTCGTCGCGGCCGAACTCGGATTGCCCTGTGTGGACGGTGACTCGATCCGCCGGGCGTTCCCGCAGATCGAGCTGACCCTGTTCACCCTGGCGGGCTTGTCCACGACGCCGATGACTCTCGCCGACGTCAAGGGGAACTACGTGTTCTTCGATACCGTCGACAACGCGATGGCCGAGAAGCTCGCCAGGGCCTGCGCGGTCGAGATGGGCATGATGGCGGTGATGAGCGCGTACGCCATCACCGCCGGGGAGTTCGTCGAGTACGGGGCGAACGGCTCGCTCACCTACTGCCTGGAGATCGGCAGGCGCGTGCGGGCCGTCCAGCGCGGCGAACCCGGCGCGTACGAGGAATTCCTGCGCTACTGCGAGGCCGAGGTCGTCTTCACCGGCAAGCTGGTGGACATCGAGCGGCACACCACCGGCGGCTGGGCAAGGGGAACGGTCACCCTGGAGCATCTGGACGATCCGGCGCGGGCGATGCGGGTGGAGATCCAGAACGAGAACCTGATCGCCTTCGAGGACGGCGAGGCCAAGGTGACCGTGCCCGACCTGATCACACTGATCGATACCGAGACCGCCGTGCCGATGACCACGGAGAACCTCGCCTACGGCCAGCGCCTGCACGTCCTCGCCATGCCCGCGCTGCCCCAGTGGCACACCCCGGCGGGACTCGCGTTGGCCGGGCCGAGGGCCTTCGGCTACGACCTCGACTACGTGCCCTTCGGAGGTGCCCGATGACCGGGCTTCGCATCGGAATCGACGTCGGCGGCACGAACACCGACGCGGTCGTGGTGGACAGCGGCGGCCTCGTGCTCGCCGTGCACAAGACCGCCACCACCCCGGACGTGCTGGACGGGATCCGCGCGGCGGTGGCGGCGGTGCTCACTGAGGTCGACCCGGCCGCGGTGACGCAGGTGATGCTCGGCACGACCCATCCGATCAACGCCGTCATCCGCCGCCAGGATCTGGCGAAGGTCGGCATCCTGCGGATCGCCGCACCCGCCACGCTGTCGGTCCCCCCGCTCGCCGACTGGCCGTCCGACCTCGCCGACGTGGTCCGCGGCCACGTGCGGATCATCCACGGCGGTCACGAATACGAGGGCAGCGAGATCAACCCGCTGGACGAGGTCGCTGTCCGGGCTTTCGCCGAGGAATGCCGGGACCAGGTGGCCGCCGTCGCCGTCACCGGCGTGACCTCACCGGCCAACCCGGACCACGAACTCCGTGCCGCGCGGATCATCACCGAGACGCTCGGCCCGGCATATCCGGTGACCATGGGGCACGAGGTCGGCGGACTCGGCCTGCTGGAACGCGAGAACTCCGCGGTGCTCAACGCCGCGTTGCGGTTCGTCGGCGAGGGCATCGTCAACGCGCTCGACCAGGTACTGAGGACCCACCGGCTGACCGCGGACATCTTCCTGACCCAGAACGACGGCACCCTGCTCGCCGCGGCCGAGGCGGCCCGCAAGCCGATCATGACCATCGGGTCGGGGCCGACCAACTCGATGCGTGGCGCGGCCCACCTGTCCGGCCTCGCCGACGCGATCGTGATAGATGTCGGCGGCACGTCGGCCGACGTGGGCCTGCTGGTGGACGGCTTCCCGCGGGTGTCCGCGATGGCCGTCGAGATCGGCGGGGTGCGGACCAACTACCGGATGCCCGACCTGATCTCGATCGGCCTCGGCGGCGGCACCGTCGTGCGCGCCGAACCGGAACTGGCCGTCGGCCCGGACAGTGTCGGCTACCAGCTGGTGAACCGGGCGCGGGTCTTCGGCGGTGACACGCTCACCCTGTCCGACATCTCGGTGCTGGCCGGTCGGGCCGACATCGGCGACCGCGACCGCGCGGCAGGCATCGCGCCGTCCCTTGTGGACGCGGCGATCGGCTGGGTCGACGACCGGATCCAGGTGCTCGCCGACCGGATCAAGGCCGCGCGCCGGGATCTGCCGCTGGTCGCCGTCGGCGGCGGGGCTCATTTGATTCCCGGCTCGATCCCCGGCGTGAGCCAGGTGTACCGGCACGAGCACGCCGGGGTGGCCAACGCGATCGGCGCGGCCATCGCGGAGGTCTCCGGCACCGTCGACCGTGCCTTCCAGTTCTCGGACAGCAGCCGCGAAGCCTGCCTGGACCAGGCGAAGAACGCCGCCATCGACGCCGCCGTCCGTGCGGGCGCGGATCCCGGCCGGGTGCGGATCACCCTCGTCAACGAAATCCCGATGGCTTACCTGCCCGGTGCCAGCGCACGGGTGCAGGTGAAGGCCGTCGGCCCACTGATGGAACGGAGGTGAGCGCCGTGAGCCGGATCGTGCTGCACGGTGGCAGGGTGTTCGACGGGAGCGGGGTGTCCGGCGCGGACGTCGTCGTCGAGGACGACCGGATCGTCGACGTGGGGTCCGGTTTGGACGGTGACATCGGGATCGACGTCACCGGGCTGACCGTCCTGCCGGGCTTCGTCGACTGCCACGTGCACGTCCTGATGTCCGGCGCGGACCGGCTGAGAATGATGCAGGAACCCTTCTCGTACCAGTTCTTCGCGGCCGCCGAGAACCTGCGTGCCCTGCTGGACTGCGGGATCACCTCGGCCCGCGACGCCGGTGGCGCGGATCTGGGGGTGAAGACCGCGCTCGCCGACGGCCTGCTCGACGGGCCGGAGCTCGCCGTCGCCATCACCGTGCTCGGCCAGACCGGCGGACATACCGACGGCTGGCTGCCGAGCGGGGAATGCCTGCGCCTGATGACGCCCCACCCCGGCCGTCCGGACATGCTGGTCGACGGACCGCACGACATGCGGGTGCGGGTTCGGGAACTGGTGCGCGCCGGCGCCGACGTGATCAAGATCTGCACGACCGGCGGCGTCCTGTCACCAAGGGACGATCCCCGGCACGCCCACTTCGACGACGAGGAACTGGCGGTCTGCGTCGCCGAAGCCGCGCGTGCCGGGCTGGCGGTGATGGCGCACGCGCAGGGCACCGCCGGGATCAAGAACGCGATCCGCGCCGGTGTCCGCAGCATCGAGCACGGCATCCACCTCGACGACGAGGCGATCGGCATGATGCTGGACGCGGGTACGTGGCTCGTGCCGACGATGCTGGCGCCGGTCGCCCTGATCGAGCAGATCGAGGCGGGCGCGGCCATCCCCGACTCCGTGGTGCGCAAGGTCCACGAGGTGGTCGGCGCGCATCGCCACTCCGTGCGGATGGCGGCCGAGGCGGGCGTCCCCATCGCCATGGGCACCGACAGCGGCGTCTTCGCCCACGGCGCCAACCTCCGCGAACTGGAGCTGTTGAACTCGGCCGGGATGAAACCCGGCGCCGTGCTCCGTGCCGCCACGTCGTCGGCCGCGGCGTTGCTCGGCCGGGAAGGGGAGATCGGTGCCTTGACCCCTGGTCACCGGGCCGATCTGGTCCTGCTCGATGGCGACCCGTTCGACTTCACAGATTACCGCTCTCGCGTCCGCGGAGTGCTCCAGCGAGGCCGTCTGGTGCGCTGGGACGGCGTCCGGGCACATCCCGGACAGGCGCTCGCACCCCCGCTGAACAGTGCGGAATGAACGAATGTGGATCAGCCTCGGGCAGTTGCTGGCATTGGGCCTGCTGCCCGGCCACGAACTGCTCGGCGGCGCCGAGGGCCTGGACACCCCGTTGCGGGCGGTGCTGCCCGGTACGTCGGCCCGCCAGGTCGGCGATCTCGGCCCTGGCACCCTCGTGGTGTTCGAACCGGGCCGCCTGGACGCCATCGACCCGGGAACCGATCTGGCGATCCGGTTCGGGAGCCGGGCCGAGATCGCCGGGCTGGTCCTGCAACGTCCGCCGACCCCGGTTCCGCTCGCGACCCGGCTCCTCGCTGACAAGCTGGGCGTTCCGGTCATCCTGCTGGACCGGGTCGACACCGCGGCGGTCATCGCGGCCGTCGACCCCCACGTCCGGCGCCCGGAAGTGGCGGGCGCGCGGCAGCTCAACGACGTGGCGAACCGCCTGCGAGCCGCCCGCCAGCACCCGGACGACCTGGTCCGGGTCCTCGCCGCGACACTGAACTGCCCGGTGGCTTTGGTGGACGGTGAAGGCCGCGTGGTCGGCGGTGACGAGGCGACCGGCGAGGCACTCACGGCACTGGAGCAACTACGGCACCGTCCGTTGCCGTTCCACCTCGACACGGGGGAACGGCAACGGCTTTTGCTCCAGCCGCTGGTCCTCACCCAGGACGGGCCTGCCAACCTCTGGCTCGTCGCCCGGCTGCCGTCCGGATCGCCGCTGACCGACTCGACCCGGAACGCGCTCGGGATCGGCGCGTGGGCGTTCACCGCGTACCTGGCGACGGAGGCGCTCACCGCGGAACGGGCCAGCAGTCAGCGTGCGCTGCTGCTCACCGAGATCCTCGAACACGCCGATGCGCCACCACGCCGCACGGTCGAGCGCGCGACCGCGGCGGGCTGGCGCCTGTCCGGCTGGCATACGGCCGTGCACGTGGCACTCAACCAGCCGTCGGGCCGCCCGCGTCCGCACGACCTGGCGACCAGGATCGAACAGGCGCTCGCGCACCACGGCGTCCGAGCGAGCCTCGTCGAGCGGCCGGAAGGATGGGCGTTCTGGCTCACTTCAGACACCGAACCCGACCCGTCCGGCGGTCCGGCGTTCGCCCGCACCATCCGCAGGGCACTGCTGGGAGAGGAACGCGCCGAACGTCGGCTGTGCGCGGGAATCGGGCATCCGTATCTCGGCACCGCCGGCCTGAAGGCCTCCCTGCACGAGGCGAACCAGGCGTGCGTGCTCGCCCGCACCCAGGATGTCGCCGGCGCTGTCGAGCATATCGACGCCATGAGCGTGAAACGCCTGCTGTCCGGTTGGTACGGCTCGGGACCACTCCGGGAGGCGGCGACCGGACTGCTCGAACCGCTGACGGCGGCGGACCCCGGCGGGGAGCTGGTGCGGACCCTCGGCTGCTATCTCGACCACGAGTCCTCGGCGACCACGACCGCGATCGTGCTTGGCGTACACCGGAATACCGTGCTGCACCGGCTCGAACGCATCAAAACCCTGCTGGACGTCGACCTTTCCCGGCCGGACGAACGGCTCGTCGCGCATCTGGCCACCCGGGTGGCCAGACTCGGTGACGGGGCAGCCGGTTGACTCGAAGTCCTTCTTCTCGAAGCCGGTCATCACGTCGGTGGCCGCACTGTCGGCGCCGTTGAGCCGGCGACGATGATCAGGTCACCTCGATCAGCAGCTCGGTGAGTGCGGCGGGCATGGTGATCATGCAGTCGTGGCCGGTCGGGAGTTCCCGTACTCGCTCGGCCGCCGGGACGGGACGTCGGATGATGCCCGCCGGCCGGCCTTCGAGGCAATGGATATGCGTGCGCGGGATCGTGCGTGCGGCCGGGTCGTCCAGCCGGACAGGCTCCTGAAGGCAGCGCACCGGCTGGTCCGACAGCATCGAGCGCAACCAGGCGACGTCGTCGGGATCGGTGACGCCGAACAAGCCGAGTGGCGGCGGCTGCTCCGGCATCGGCGGAACCCGCCAGCCGTCCACGGCGACGTCGATGAGCTGTTTGGTGACCGGGAGGACGTCGACAGCGGTTTCGCCGTCTTCGGGGACCATGGCGTCGAGGAAGACCAGCTGCGCGATTCTCTCCGGGACTCGGTTGGAGACTCCCGCGATGACCATTCCGGCGTAACTGTGCCCGACGAGCACGACGTCGTCGAGCTGCTCTTTTTCGATCAGGGCGGAGATGTCGTCGATGTGAGTGCCGAGACCGACCTCGGGGCCCAGCAGATGTGCCTTGTCGCCGTAGCCGGTCAGCGACGGAGCGAGCACCCGGTGCCCGGCCGACTCCAGCAGCGGGACCACCCGGTCCCAGGTCTGTCCGCTGTGCCAGGCGCCGTGTACCAGCAGAAATGTAGCCATGTCGTGCGGTTCCTCCTCGTGCCTCGGTACTCTTTGGTAACCGAAACCATCGTGGTCCCCACGACACGCACGGGGCAATACGGCACTTTTCGGTGCCCCGGTTCTCAGGAGGTAACCATGCAGGACCCGTGCCAGGCCCGTGAAGTCCTCGGCATAGTCGGGGACAAGTGGGCGTTGCTCATCGTGCGCATGCTCAAAGACGGGCCGCGGCGCTTCACCGAACTCAAGCGGGCCATCGACGGCATCAGCCAGCGCATGCTCACCGTGACGCTGCGCGACCTCGAACGCGACGGGATCTTGACGCGCACGGTTCGCAACGTCATGCCGCCGCACGTCAGCTACGAGCTGACCACGATGGGCCGGACGTTGCGCGAGGCGACCGCGCCACTGCTCGAGTGGAGCATCGCGCACCTGCCGCAAATCGACGCCGCCAGGACGGACTACGACAACCGCTAGGTCGGATCAAGTGTGGCGCCTCTCCAGGCTCGGCCGAGTACTTCATCGGCCGCGCCGGTGCGGTGCATGACATCCCCTTCAAGCACGCAAGTTCCGCCCCCAAGCACGCGAGTTCCGTCTTCAAGCACGCGAGTTCCGCCCTCAAGCACGCGAGATCGGCCCGGCAGACCGCCTCATTGGACGACGCGGACCGTACCGAGATCAGGATCAGCGGCGTCGTAGATGAACATGCCCGTCCGGACGCCGCTGTGGAGGTAGTCGATGATCGCGTCGGTGAAGACCTCGCCAGGAGCGATCGCCGGGACACCGGGCGGGTAGGGGCTGACCATCTCCGCGCTGACGCGTCCCTCGGCCTTGTCCAGCGGGATGTGCTCGGAGTCGGCGAAGAAGGCGTCGCGGGGCAGCATCCGCATCTCGAGGTCCAGTTCGGCCGCGGAAGGCAGGTCGACCGGTGGGCATCGGCCGAAGTCGTGGCCGACCAGTCCGCGCAGGCCACGCATCAGTGCCGAGACGGTGGTCTCGTCGTCGGCGTGGGTGATCTGCACGGCGATGCGCCGGTGGTCGGACAGGCCGGTGTGCAGATGGCGTTCGGCGAGGTGATCGGTGGCCTGATAGCCCGTGATGCCAAGCCCGGCGACGTCGATGACGATCTTGAGCGGGTCGTGTTCGAAAGCGAGCGGACGGAATTCGGCCGAGAGCGCGTGCAGGCCGGGGATGTCTTCGATTTCCTCACGGACGCGGGTCGCCAGCGACAGCGCCCGGCTCAGGAGTTCGTCGCCGCGCTCGACCATCTGACGGCGCCATCCGTCCAGGGAAGCGAACAGCAGCGCCGAAGTGCTGGTGGTGCCGAGGAGGTCTTCGCGAGCCTTGAGTACATCTGGCGAGACCCGGTCACCCTGCAGGTGGAAGACGGAAGCCTGTTCGAGGCCGCCACCCATCTTGTGTGTGCTGGTCACGCACAGGTCCGCTTCGGCGTCCATCGCCCAGGACGGCAGATCGTCGTGGAACGGGTAGTGAGCACCCCACGCCTCGTCGACGATCAGCGGCTTGTCGGCGTCGTGGAGTACCCGGGCGACACCGCGGATGTCGGCGCAGGTCCCGTAGTCGGTCGGGGTGATCAGCAGCATGCCCTTGACGTCCGGGGCTTCGGCCAGCGCCGCACGGACTTCTTCGGGGCCGGGAGGATGCGCGATGTGGTGTTCGGCGTCGTAGCGGGGCCGGACCCAGACCGGGCGCACGCCGCTGATCACCAGTCCGGCGACGACCGATTTGTGGGCGTTGCGCGAAACCAGGAGTCGCTCGCCCGGCCCGGCCACGGCGAGCATGGCGCTTTTGACCGACAGCGAACTGCCGCAGGTGGAGAAGAACGTATGTTCCGCGTCGACGGCGTCGGCCATCAGCTTCTGCGCCTGTTCGAGGACCCCGCGCGACATCCGGCGGTCGTCCAGACCGTTGAGCGTCAGCAGATCCGACTCGAAGGCGTCCCGGCCGAGCAAGGCGAGCACTCGTGGATCCGCGCCGCGGCCTTGTTTGTGACCCGGAGGGGTGAACGCCAACCCGCCCGCCCGGCGGTAGGCCTCGATGGCTTCCAAAATCGGTGCGCGCGAGTGGTCCATCCTGCCTCCTGTCAGCGGCCGAGTGCGTTCTCAAGCTCCTTCTTGGTCATGCTGGAGCGGCCTTTGATGTTGTGTTTCCTGGCTTCGTTGTAGAGCTGGTCCTTGGTCGGCCCGCCGGGCCCCTGCCTGTTCCCGGACCGTTTGCCGCCGCGCTTCTGCGGTGAACTGCCGCGGGTCGAACTCTTGCTCGCGGACTTGGCTTCCCCGGACCGTGCACGGTTCTTGTTGACGGTCCGCGCGGCGATCTCCTCGGCCCGGTCCGTGCTCGCCCCGCGTTTCTTCTGCGAGGACTTGATCTCCTTGTACTGACGTTCGCGCTTGTCGCTCCAGCTTTGTTCAGGCACGGCTCCTCCTTCGTCGTCACCTGCGGATACCCGTTTGGATCACCGGCAAAACCGAGCGGTCACCCGCCCAGGGCTGGGTGTCGCGAGCCGAAGTTCGTGCCCCAGGTGTGCTCGAACTTCGCACTCGCGTGCTTGAAGGGGGATCTCGCGTGCTTGAAGGCGGATCTCGCGTGCTTGAACCCCGCACACGCCGCTAAGCCTGGCGTTCTGTCTGCTTTGCCGGGCTTGCACGCCGGGTGGACGCCAAGGCGATGCCGAGTGCGGCGATCGAGGCCAGACCGTGGAGCACGTTGTCGGCCCAACCGAAGTTCACCGCGTCACCGGACATAGTCGTTGCCGCGGAGAGCACGCCGAAGGCCGTCAAACCCGCGTAGGCCACGAAAACGACCCAGGCGTAGGCCCGGACAGCGGAGGGTTTCAGCATGGCAGCCAAGCCGAGAACGCCGGTGACCGTCCGGATGATGTCGAGCATCCCGGTGGCGCTGAAGATCCACAGGGTGTTTTCGCCTGCCTGATTGTTCTCTGGGAGGAAGAAGAACCCGAGGACACCGACCACGAGAAGGATCAGCGCGAGCAACAGCACCGCGGGCCGTAAGGACGATTCGTTCATGGGACCACCTCCGTTCGCCGGTGAAGCCCGGGTACCCTTGGATCAAGCTGTGAAACCGGCCTGCCCGCCGCCTGAGCCGTCGGGATATATCGACCGATCGTGGTCGGTCTTGATTTGACCGGTTACAGACAAGCTCTTATCGTCGATGGCGATGTCTGACTTCGAGGCACAGTTGCGGGCGGTCTCGTTACGTGTGACGCGGCCGCGGCTGGCCGTGCTCCGCGCCCTGCGTGAGCACCCGCACGCCGATACCGAAACGGTGATCGCACGGGTGCGGTCCGACCTCCCCACGGTTTCCCACCAGGCGATCTACGACGTCTTGCGGGCCCTCACCGAAGCAGGCTTGGTGCGGCGCATCCAGCCCGCCGGTGCTCTCGCCCGCTACGAGTCCAGGGTCGGGGACAACCACCACCATGTCGTCTGCCGCTCCTGCGGCGCGATCGAGGACGTCGACTGTGCGGTCGGCCCCGCCCCCTGTCTTACCGCCTCGCATGACCACGGCTACGTGATCGACGAGGCGGAGGTCGTTTTTTGGGGCGTCTGTCCCGATTGCGCGGCCGAAAGTGTTTCGAAATGATTCGCCGCTTTGGAAGGAAGTAGATGAGCGACAACCAGGACAACGTCTCGTCGAGTGCGCAGGGCGTGGACGGCAAGGCGGCGGCGGGCTGCCCGGTCGCCCCCGACTCGGTGACGTCGCACGGCAGTGAGAGCGAGAATCCGGCGATCGACTCGCCGAAACCGAAGTCGGGCGGCCGCCCGCGCACCAACAAGGACTGGTGGCCCAACCAGCTCGACCTCTCGGTACTGCACGCCCACTCGTCGAAGGCCAACCCGCTGGGGGAGAACTTCAGCTACGCCAAGGAGTTCTCCCAGCTCGACGTCGAGGCCCTCAAACGTGACATCACCGAGGTACTCACCACCTCGCAGGATTGGTGGCCCGCGGACTTCGGCCACTACGGCGGGCTGATGATCCGGATGAGCTGGCACGCCGCGGGTACTTACCGCATCCACGACGGCCGCGGCGGGGCCGGTGACGGTGGGCAGCGCTTCGCGCCGCTCAACAGCTGGCCCGACAACGCCAACCTCGACAAGGCTCGCCGTCTGCTGTGGCCGGTCAAGGAGAAGTACGGCCAGCGGATTTCGTGGGCCGACCTGCTCGTGCTCGCGGGCAATGTCGCGTTGGAGTCGATGGGCTTCAAGACGTTCGGCTTCGGTTTCGGCCGTGAGGACATCTGGGAACCCGAGGAAATCTTCTGGGGTCCGGAAGACACCTGGCTGGGTGACGAGCGCTATGCCGGTGATACCGAGATGGTGGCCGACGTCGGCGCGACCGAAATGGGCCTCATCTACGTGAACCCCGAGGGGCCCCGCGGCAACGCGGATCCGGCCGCGGCGGGCCACTTCATCCGGGAGACCTTCGCCAGGATGGCGATGAACGACGAGGAAACCGTCGCGCTCATCGCCGGCGGCCACACCTTCGGCAAGACCCACGGTGCGGGCATCGCCGACGACCACGTGGGCCCGGAACCCGAAGCCGCCCCGATCGAGGCACAGGGCCTCGGCTGGCTGAGCAGCCACGGCAGCGGCAAGGGCGGCGACGCGATCACCAGCGGTCTCGAGGTGACGTGGACCGACGTGCCGACGCAGTGGAGCAACCGCTTCTTCGAGATCCTTTTCGGCCACGAGTGGGAGCTCACCGAGAGCCCTGGCGGCGCGAAGCAATATGTCGCCAAGGACGCCGAGGCGATCATCCCGGATGCCCACGACCCGGCCAAGAAGCACAAGCCGACCATGCTCACGACGGATCTGGCGCTGCGCGTCGACCCGGCGTACGAGAAGATCTCACGCCGTTTCCTGGAGCACCCGGACGAGTTCGCACTGGCGTTCGCCAAGGCCTGGTACAAGCTGCTGCACCGCGACATGGGCCCGGTCAGCCGCTTCCTGGGACCGTGGGTCCCCGAGCCGCAGTTGTGGCAGGAC
Source organism: Amycolatopsis sp. NPDC051071 (assembly GCF_040682875.1). NCBI lineage: Bacteria > Bacillati > Actinomycetota > Actinomycetes > Pseudonocardiales > Pseudonocardiaceae > Amycolatopsis > Amycolatopsis sp. NPDC051071. The sequence continues at coordinate 19,117 of NZ_JBFBBY010000045.1, forward strand.
CCGGTGCCGGAGGTCGACCACGAGCTCGTGGTCGACACCGACATCGCCGCGCTCAAAGCGAAGGTGCTCGAATCCGGTCTGTCGGTCGCCGAGCTGGTCGGCACCGCGTGGGCGGCCGCGGCGAGTTTCCGGTCCACCGACAAGCGTGGTGGCGCGAACGGCGGCCGGATCCGGCTGGACCCGCAGCGCTCCTGGGAGGTCAACGAGCCTGAACAACTCGCCGGTGTACTGGAGGTACTGACGGGCATTCAGCGGGAGTTCAACGACGCCGGCGGCGCGAAGATCTCGCTGGCCGACCTCATCGTGCTGGCCGGTTCGGCCGCCGTCGAGAAGGCGGCGCGCGACGGGGGCAACGAGGTGACCGTGCCGTTCCACCCGGGCCGTACGGACGCCACGCAAGACGACACCGACGTCGAATCGTTCGCGCTCCTCGAACCACGCGCCGACGGGTTCCGCAACTACCTGCGTTCCGGCGAGAAGCTGCAGCCGGAGGTCCTGCTCGTCGAGCGCGCGTACATGCTCGACTTGGCCGCACCCGAGATGACCGTCCTCGTCGGCGGCCTGCGCTCCCTCGGCATCAACGCCGGCGGTACCCGGCACGGCGTCTTCACCGACCGGCCCGGTGTGCTCACCAACGACTTCTTCACCAACCTGCTTTCGCCGGGTACGCGGTGGAAGGTGTCGGAGTCCGAGGAGAACGTGTACGAGATCCGCGACGTGGCCTCGGACAAGGTGAAATGGACGGCCACCGCGGTCGACCTCGTCTTCGGCTCCAACTCCCAGCTGAGGGCGCTTTCCGAGGTTTACGCGGGACAGAGCGCCCGTGCGCGGTTCGCCGCCGACTTCGTGAAGGCGTGGACCAAGGTGATGGAACTCGACCGGTTCGATCTCGCCTGAGCGAGCTTCGTCGACGGGCCCGGCCGAGCTACGAGCGATCGGCCGGGCCCGGGCGATCTCGTCAGGGGACGGTGGCTCCATGTTCAAGAGCGGGATCACTCGGGTAACCGAGCGGAAAGCACCCGACGGGAGGAGCCCCGATGCCAGACAAGTTACGACCGCCGCAACAGCAGGATCCGCCGGGTGTGACGTCCAAAATGGATCCGCCGCCCCGGGACTCCATGGAGGACTACGAGGGCCGCGATCTGCTGCTCGGCAAGCGTGCGCTGATCACCGGTGGCGATTCGGGAATCGGCCGTGCGGTGGCCATCGCGTTCGCGAAAGAGGGCGCCGACGTCGCGATCGCTTACCTCAACGAGCACGAGGACGCGAAATACACAGAGGAGCGTGTTCGGGCTGAAGGGCGCGAATGTCTCCTTCTACCGGGTGATCTGGCCGGGGCCGCACAATGCCGTGAGATCGTCGATCGCACCGTGGGCGAACTGGGCGGGCTGGACATCCTGGTCAACAACATCGCCACCCAGTGGCCGGTCGATTCGCCGGAAGAACTCACCGACGAGCAGTGGACACATACGTTCGACGTGAACATCCACAGCTACTTCCGGGTGACGAACGCCGCGCTGCCGCATCTGGGCGAAGGCGCGGTGATCATCAACACCGGCTCGGTGAACGGCCTGCGGGGCAACAAATCCCTCATCGACTACTCCGCGACGAAGGGTGCCGTGCACGCCTGGACCTACGCGATGGCGCAGGCGCTGGCCGATCGCGGCGTCCGGATCAACTGCGTCGCACCGGGACCGGTGTGGACACCGCTGATCCCGTCGACGTTCCCGCTCGAGAAGGTCGAGAAGTTCGGCCTCCAGGTTCCTTACGAGCGCGCGGCGCACCCTGACGACCTTGCCCCGTCGTATGTCTTCTTGGCTTCCAACAGGCTTTCGTCGTACTACAGCGGTGAGGTCATCGCGGCGCTGGGAGGCGAGACGACACCTGGGTGAGCCCAGTCACCCTGTCGGGGTGCCGTAACTCGCGTGCTCAAACGCGTAACTCGCGTGCCTGGATGCCGCACTCGGTGTGCGACGTCTAAGCACGCGAGTTACGTCTTTAAGCACGCGAGTTACGTGTTCAAGCACGCGAGTTACGTGTTCAAGCACGCGAGTTACGTCTTTGAGCACGCGAGTTACGGGTTTGCTGCTCGGCGACCGGCTACTCGACACCGCGACGCGTAAGTAGTAGCTTACGCGTCATGGTGACCGCGACCGCCGATCCCTGGCAAGCACTGGCCGATCCCACCCGGCGCAGGGTGTTCGCCCGTGTCGCCGGTGGACCGTGTTCGGTCACCGAAATCGCGCAGGACCTGCCGGTGAGCAGGCCTGCGGTGTCGCAGCATCTGCGCGTTCTGCTGGACGCGCGGCTGGTCGACGTTCAGCAACAGGGCCGGATGCGGCTGTACGCGATACGCGCGGGCGGTCTCGACGAGATGCGCCAGGAGCTCGACTTCTACTGGCGCAAGACCCTGACCAACCTCAAAGACGTGGCCGAGCGGACCTACTCGCCGGCCGAGGAAGGGAAATCGCCCCGATGAGCACCACGCCACAGGACCAGACCGCGCTCCAGCTCGACATCGTCGTCGACGTGCCCGTGGAGCACGCCTTCCGCGTGTTCACCGAGCGGTTCGACGAGATCAAGCCTCGCGACCACAACCTCCTCCCGGTACCGATCGAGCGGACGGTGCTGGAGCCGAGGGTCGGCGGGACCGTGTACGACGTCGGCACCGATGGCAGCCGCTGTACCTGGGCACGGGTACTCGCTTACGAGCCTCCGGGCAGGCTGGTCATCAGCTGGGACATCAGCCCGCGCTGGCAGGTCGAGACCGATCCGGAGCGCACCAGCGAAGTGGAGATCCGCTTCACGGCCGAAGCTCCCGAACGCACCCGGGTGCGGCTCGAACACCGGCACCTCGACCGCCATGGCGAAGGCTGGGAGGGCTTCACCACTCTCGGCGCCGGTCAGGGCTGGCCGCTCTACCTCGAGCGGTACCTCGCCGCGACGCGACGGCATGCCGAAGGCGCCTGATGCGGCTACCGTCCACAACGGACAGCAGCGAGGAGGTCCGATGAACGCGGAAGCCTTGCGTGCCGCGGTGGCGGGCGCCGCCGGAGTCACCGAGGCGTCGCTGCGGACCGCCGTGGCGGCGCGAGCCGCGGGCGGACCGCCTGTCGACGAGCCGTACGACGATCTCGCCCGGAAGATCGGTGAAGCCTCCTACCGGGTCACCGACGCCGAGGTCGAAACCGTCCGGCAAGCCGCGGGCAGCGACAAAGCCGCGTTCGAGGTCGTCATGTCCGCCTGCGTCGGGGCGGGGCTGACGCGCTGGGACGCCGCCACCCGTGTCATCGAGGAGGCGACCGATGCGCCTGGCTGAGGTCGAGCGCGGCGAAAACCTCCGCGGCCGGGCACTGATCCGGATCATCTCGATGGCACTGGGCGCACGGCTTCCCGATGCGGCCCGGGTTGCCTTCTACCACAAGGGTTTCGTCGGCTCCACCCTCGGCGCTTGGACGCACGAGGCCATGCGCGGACCGAGTGCGTGGTCCGTGGCCGAGCGGGAGCTGATGGCCGCGATGGTCGCCCAGTGGAACTCGTGTCCTTTCTGCGTTGGCGCCCATCGGGCCATCGCGGTGCGCGGTATGGACAAGACGATCGCGGACGCCTGCCTCGCCGACTACCACACCGCGCCCATCTCGGAGCCGCTGCGCGCGACGCTCGCCATGCTCGAAACGATGACCTCCCGCCCTGACGAACTGCGAGCCGCCCAAGCCCGAGCGGCGATGGCGGCCGGGGCAACCCGGCAGCAGCTGACGGATGCGGCGGCGGTCGCGGCCGTGTTCAACATCGTCACCCGCTACGCCAACGCCTTGGACTTCGCCATCCCGACCGACGCCGAGTTCGACAAGGCGGCGGTCATGATGCTCAAACGCGGCTACGCATGAGCCCGCCGTGCGCAAAACTGCCCAAGTGATCACCGTCGCGCTCCTGTCCCGCTACCACGGGTAAGCCTTTTGGAGTGCTGCTGAGATCGGTTCGAGGTCGGTGACAAGGCGGTCGAGTTCGCTCGGATGCAGTGCGTTGTACGGCGCCTCCGCGAGTCGGTCGGTCAGAGCCTCGACTCGTTCCTTCGTGGCCCGGCCGGCGGCGGTGAGCCAGCCGTCGGTCCCGACAAGGTCGCGGGCGCGCATACCGTCTATGACCGCGGTCAGCTGCGCGGCAGGCAGATGGTGAACGCGGCCGAACTCCTCCGCGGGTATGTCGACGGACAGGGCGTGGAGCACGTGGGCCTCGGTCCCGCCGACGCCCTCGGCCACCAAAGCGACGGTGTGGCCGTCGCCGCGGTGCTCGCGCAGCAGGGTGGCCGCATGCCACAGCCGGGCCACGGCTCCTGTGGGACCGGGAGCGTGCGGACGGCGGCGTAGAGGGCGCGTCCCTCCACAGGTGCGCTGGTCGCCGCTCTCAGCAGGAGGTCCCCGGCGCGCGCGACGCCGGGGTCGTCGGCGAGGTCACCGAGGATCCGCCGCATCCCCGCGACGCATCCCCGTTCGCGGGCGGCCAGCGCCGCCTCGGGTGTGGTCAGGTCCCAGACCCGCGGGAGGTGGCGTGCCACCTCGCCTGGGGCGAAGTTGTAGAAGACCGCGTGGACCACCTCGGCCGGCACCGTCCGGCCGAACGGCGCGGCCCGTCCGGCGAAGTAGGCATCCCACTGATTACGCAGGCCCAGCGCCATCAGGGCGTCATCCGACTCGTCGGCGAAATAGGGCACCATGCCGATCGGCTCGACCAGGTCGAACATGCGGCGGGCTACGGGCTCCGGGTGAGACATCTCATCCCCTGTGATCCTGGCGGTGCCCTCGTGGCGGCCGCTCACCTGCTCCACGAACGGATCACCCGGAATCCGACACCAAGGTCTCCCCAGTGACTGGGCCGCTCGGCCGGACAAACGACCCAAGGCGTCAGGGGGTCGGCGCGGCCTCTTCGGCACCAGCCCCGACACATCGATGACCGTGATCGCACTGTTATCGAAAATCACGACAGGAGGTGTCGTGATTCGGTGAGAACTTGATCTCGACGACCACCGGGAAGCCGAGGGGTCATCCAACGAGAGGGATTCAAGTGGGATCGCAGGTCAATCCGTGCATCACGTTCAACGGCAACGCGCGGCAGGCAATGGAATTTTACCGGCAAGTCTTCGGCGGCGAGTTGGAGCTGGGAACCATCGCGGACTTCGGTTCACCGGACGCGCCCAACGCCGACAAGGTCATGCACTCCCGCCTCGATACTCCTGCCGGCTACACGCTGATGGCATGGGACTTTCCCGACGACAGGCCAGGCCACCCGCCATACCGGCCGGGAAACAACGTCGCGATCTTCCTTGGCGGCGACGGCATTGAACTGCGCGAGTACTTCCAGAAGCTGTCCGAAGGTGGCACCGTCACCCTGTCGCTGGAAAAGCAGGCCTGGGGTGATGAGGCGGGATCGGTCGTCGACAGGTTCGGGATCACCTGGATGTTCAACATCAGCACGCAGCTTCAGTGATCGACAACCCAGTCAGCCTGTCGTAAACGACGCCACAACGTGCCTGGAGGCACGTTGTGAGTTGTGGGCGAGCACGGTGACCGGCCCGTTCGCCGGAGGCGCGGTCAGCACGAGGACGTGACTCGGCGTGCTTGAACTCCGCACATGCGTGCTCAGACACCGCACATGCGTGCTGGAACTTCGCACATGCGTGCTTGAAGCCGTCACTCGCGTGCTTGAACTTCGCACTCACGTGTGCGGGGTCTGAGCACGCGAGTTACGGCTTTAAGCACGCGTAATACGGCTTTGAGCACGCCTGGCACGCCTCGGTGACGCAAGATTTCGCCGCCTGTCCTGCTGGGTGTCGAGTGCCGTGCTTCCGGCGATGATCGGCAGGTGGGACACCGCGGGGCGATTGGCGGCGGGGGTGTCTCGGTGACGCTAGGGTGTGGGTGCTGAGGGTTTTCGTGCGTATCGGTCCGGCGGTGCGTCGCCTTCGCGGGTTGTTGACCTGTGGCGAGCGGTAGTGGGTCTTGTCGCCGGAGGAGGGCGTGGCGCGTCCGGTTCTTCGGTGTGCGGGCTGTGTCGTTCGGTGCGGCCGAAGGACGATGCGGCGTGAATGACATGCGGGATGGTGAGTGGCCTGAGGTGTTGGATGAGGTCACTGGCGCGCTGGAGACGTTGACCGCGACGTTGGGCAGTGGTGATGATTTCGCGGTGTTGTTGCGTCAGGTGTGTACGCAGGTGGTGCGTGCGGTGCCTGGGGTCGACGAGGCCACCATCACGCTTCTGACTGATGGTGCGCCGATCACGATCGCTACTACGAGTGAGGTGGTGGCGGCGTTGGATCGGGACCAGTACGCGGTGGGGGACGGGCCTTGTTTGCAGGCGGCGCGGACTCGGTCGTTGGTGCGGGTGTCGGTCAGTGAGGCTGGTCAGCGGTGGCCGGTGTTCGCGCGGGATTCCGCGGCGGCGGGATTTGGGAGTTTTTTGTCTTCGCCGTTGGCGATTGATGACGGGTACGCGGGTGCGGTGAATTGTTATAGCGCTTTGGGTCATGGTTTTGTCGAGCTGGATGAGAAGTTGCTGGAGCTTTATACCAGCGCGACTACCGCGGCGTTGCGTGCTTATAGTCGTTATATGCGGGCGCATGGCACGGTGGAACAGTTGCGTGAGGCGTTGGTGAGTCGTGCGGTGATTGATCAGGCCAAGGGCATTTTGATGGCGTTGCACAAGATTTCGGCGAAGGATGCTTTTGCTTTGCTGGTGGAGCGGTCGCAGCGGGAGAACATCAAGTTGCGTGAGCTGGCGGCCCGGTTCGTGACGCACGCCACCGGTGGTGAAGGCGCGGCCTGACCAGCCGGCGTTCCCGCCCCCGCCCCGCGCCGTTCTGCCGACGGTGGGGTGGTGGAGGGTGATCATCGGGGTTATGGTCAGGGTGCCGGTTGAGCCCGAGCCGACGTGCCGCCTGACTTATCCGTCCAGGCGAGCCGCCGCTCCCGGGGCGCTGCCTGCTCGCGGCGGCTGTCGCCGCGAGCAGCGCTGGAGCGTCGCAATGACACCAGACACCACATTCCAACCCGATCGCGTCTCCACCGATCCGCGAGGAACGCTGACCGTCCACCGCACCCGGTATCCCGGCGATATCGAAGTGCTCACCGTGTCCGGGGACCTCGACCTCGGTACGGTGCGGATCCTCGAACACCAGCTGTGGCTGGAGACTTCGCCCGGATTGGTTCTCGACCTCGGCGGAGTCATGTTCCTGTCGACCGCGGGAATCGGCTGCCTGCTGCGGGCCGCCGAACGCGCTCGCGCCGAACGGCGCCGGTTCGCGCTCGTGGCTTCCACCCATTCGGTGTCCAGAGTGCTACGGCGGCTCGGGGTCGACACGGCGCTACCGCTCTATCCCGGTCTCTGTGACGCTGTCCGCGAACTGTCCCAGGTGGGGTAGAGGAGGACAACAAGAGTGGGGGAGCCCGAGGTCTGGGGGCTCTATTGAGCGCGGAAACCCTCGGCTGCAGCCGAGACGGCCGCCGCTGGCCTACAAGGCTCCTAGGGCTGAACCAAGTGGGTTACCTCTATTCTACGTCCTTCGGTGTTCGACGGCGCGCCGGAGGGGACCCACTCTGGGTTGGTGGTGGTACCGCGGCGAGTCCGTCCACAACGACCAGCGCGGGCCGCCTCTACGCGGGAACCGAGTCCGTCTTCCGCACCCACGAGCGATGTTCGCCCAGCTGCGCGAGGAACGACGCGAAGAAGCCGTCGGGGAGGGTCTGCTCGGCCGCGGTGGTGGTGACGACTCCCTGGTCGATAAGGGTTTCCGCGCCATCGGCCAGTTTCGCCGTCACCCCGGCCCGGCGCAGCAGGTCCAGGCCCGAACCGAACCCGGCCACCGGCTTGCCGTGCTTGTAGGCCTCGCTGACGAAGTGCACCGCGTATCCGTCCCGTTCGAGGACGTTGATCGCGGCCGGACCACAAGGGACGACGACGGCGTCGTAGAGCACCGAAGCCATGGTGTTGAGCTGCCGGTCGGGCAGCAGTGAGTCCCCTTCGCCGCCAGGGCGGAGCTCGCGCTCCTCGGGGGCCAGTACCTCGACGATCGCGCCCTTTCCGGTCAGGACCTCGGCCAGGCGGCGGACGCCGATCGTGTCGACCCCGTCGGCGGCGAGGACGGCGATCTTGCGGCTGGTGACGTCGCCGGAAGGCTGGTTCAGCTGCGAAAGGGCGGGCGAGGTCCGGTCGTGATGCGGCGTGACCGGGGCGGCGGGCACGCTGACCCCGACACCCTCGGCCACCCGGGTCGCCAGTTCGTGGTCGACGTTGGTGAGCTCGGTGATCGTCCTCGCCCGGATCTCGCGGTCTTCGACCTTGCCCAGCTCGAACCGGAACGCCGCGACGATATGCTCACGTTCCACCGGGGACATGCTGTTCCAGAACAGGGTCGCCTGGCTGTAGAAGTCCTTGAAACTTTCACTGCGTTCGCGGATCTTGTGCCCTGAAACGGCTTCGGTGTAGTGCCGGAACACGCCCGAGTCGGCGATCGCCGGGCAGCCGCCGCCGAGTGAGTTGGGGAAGTAGCTCGTACGTCCCTTGTGGACGTTCTGCTGACCGTGCCCGTCCCGCTGGTTCGTGTGCACCTGCGCGATCGGCCGGTTCACCGGCAGCTGGGAGAAGTTAGGGCCGCCGAGGCGGATGAGCTGGGTGTCGAGGTAGGAGAAGTTGCGCGCCTGCAACAGCGGGTCGTTGGTGAAGTCGATACCGGGTACGACGTTCGCGGTGTGGAAGGCGATCTGCTCGGTCTCGGCGAAGAAGTCGTCGGGGTTGCGGTCCAGGACCATCCGCCCGACCGGCTGTACGGGCACCTGCTCCTCGGGGATGATCTTCGTGGCGTCCAGCAGGTCGAAATCGAAGTCGTGTTCGGCGTCCTCGTCGACCAGTTGCACCCCCAGTTCCCATTCCGGGAACTGCCCGGCTTCGATGGAATCCCACAGGTCACGCCGGTTGAAGTCGGGATCCTTGCCGGCGATCTTCTGGCATTCGTCCCACACCAGGGAATGCGTACCGAGGACGGGCTTCCAGTGGAACTTCACGAAAGTGCCCTTGCCTTCGGCGTTGACCAGCCGGAAGGTGTGCACGCCGAACCCCTGCATCATCCGGTAGCTGCGTGGTAGCGCGCGGTCGGACATCAGCCACAGCACCATGTGCAGGCTTTCCGGTTGCAGCGAGACGAAGTCCCAGAACGTGTCGTGCGCCGACTGCGCCTGGGGGATCTCGTTATGCGGTTCGGGTTTGACCGCATGCACGAAATCGGGGAACTTGATACCGTCCTGGATGAAGAACACCGGCATGTTGTTCCCGACCAGGTCATAGTTCCCTTGCCGGGTATAGAACTTCGTGGCGAACCCGCGAACGTCGCGCACGGTGTCGGCCGAACCGCGTGAACCGGCGACCGTGGAGAACCGCACGAACACGGGGATCTTCTCGCCGCTGGTGAGAAACTCGGCGACCGTGCGGTCGGCCAGCCAATCGTCGTAGGCCTCGAAATACCCGTAGGCACCGGCGCCGCGGGCGTGGACGACGCGTTCCGGGATGCGCTCGTGGTCGAAATGCGTGATCTTCTCGCGGGCGTGGAAGTCCTCGAGCAGCGTCGGGCCGCGGTTCCCGGCGGTCAGCGAGTCGTTCGTGTGGTCGACGCGGACGCCTTGCTGCGTGGTCAGCACGGAGTCACGGGGATCGACCCGGTCACCCTGGAGTTGCTCGTCCTTCGCGTCGTCTCGGTGCTGTGCCACAGGGCTGCCTTTCTCGGTGGTGGTGGTCGTCTTCCCACGGCTACCCCCGGGCCGCACCGGTAAACGGCGGACGCGAGGTGTCAGGAGACTCGTTCGGGGTATCCGAGTGCGAAGACTGCGAAGGAGGCGCGAATGACGGGGACGGCCGGGAAAGCGGAGCGGACGTCGCTGTTCGCCTGGATCGGCCGCGTGGTCCGGGTTCCGGGGGAGGAACGGCGAAATCTCGTCCAGATCACCAAGGCGGCGGTGGCGGCCGTGATCGCGTGGATCGTCGCGACCTCGGTCCTCCGGCTTCCGCAACCGTTTCTGGCGCCGTACGCGGCCGTGTTCCTGGTGCAGGCCACCGTTTACCGGTCCCTGCGTGGCTGGGTGCAGCAGGTCGGCGCGGTCACCGTGGGGGTGCTGCTCGCCGCGGGCGCCGGCCAGGTGATCCCGTCGGTGACGGTGGCCCTCGGGCTGGTCATCTTCGTCGGCCTGCTGATCGGCTCGTGGCGGGGCTTCGGCGACTCGGGGGTCTGGGTCGGGATCACCGGCATGCTGCTGATCTCCTATGGGAACGCGACCGAGCCCGTGCTGCTCGCCGACAGGTTGCTGGAAACCGCGCTGGGCGCGGCGATCGGCGCGGTGCTGAACGCGGTGGTCCTGCCACCGTTGCACGGTGAACGGCTGCGGACGGCGACGTCCCGGCTCGCGTCCGCCATCGGCGACGTCCTCGATGAGACCGCGGCCCTGGCCCGAGGCGGCGGGCCACCCGAGGCGGCCGACCGCCTACGTGACCGCCTGAACGACGTCCGCAGCCTGGCAACGGAGGCGGAGGACGCGATCGGCTGGACCAGGGAAGGCCGGTACCTGAACCTCCGGCGCCGCCGTGAGACCCGAGAAGAGCCGCTGGTCGATCTCGTCTCGCTGTGGCCGCTGCTCGCCCAGCTGATCGACGCGGTGAGCGCGGCCGTCCAGAGCGAACAGCCGTTCGGGCAGCCCGGGGAGTATGCGCACCGGGTAGTCGGCGAGTTGCTCGAAGCACTCGCCGAGGTAACCCGTTCAGGTGATCCCGAGAAGCTGGACCGGTGCCGGAAGCTGGTCGAGGAGGTCGACCAGCTGCTCGTCACGCCCAGGGACGAGGCCGCGACGTCGATTGGGCTCGGAGCGATGGCTCTGCCCGCCCGCCGCCTTGTCCAGCGGCTGGACGCGGATTAAGCCACCTCGACGGTGGGTAATCGTACCCATGGCCAGAAGCGGGAAGCGGATCGTGAGCACCGGTGCTACCGGGGAGAAGCCGTGAACGAGAAGGAACTGCTGCACACCTTGACCAAGGTAGTGTCTACTTTGGACGGTACGTCGGCACGGTTCGCGGTCGCGGGTGGGCTTGCCGTGTATGCGCGAGGCGGACCTCCGTCCCACCACGATGTCGACATCTTCCTCAAACGCGAGGACATTCCCGAAGCGGTGGAAGCGCTGGAAGCCGCCGGGCTGAGGCGGGTGCGTCCGCCGGAGGACTGGCTCACGAAGGTCTACGACGAAGACCGGCTGGTCGACCTGATCTTCCGGCCCAACCACCGGCCGGTGACCGACGAGATGCTCGACCGCGCTTCGCTGATGCGGATCGGGGCGACCGCCGCGCCCGTGCTCAACGGGACGGACCTGCTCGTCGACAAGGTTCTCGTGCTCAGCCCGCATCGCTGCGATTTCGGACCGCTGCTGCGGATCGCCCGCGACCTCCGCGAACAGGTCGATTGGCACCGGGTGGCCGAGGAGACGGCCGAATCGCCCTACGCCTGGTCGTTCCTGACTTTGCTCGCGGCACTGTCCATCATCGACGGAAAGGAGCTTCCCATGCCAGCGGAAGCACCCCAGTATCTGGTCGCCAGGCTGACCAGGGCGCTGGCCGAGGACCCCAGGACCGCCGAACTCGGCGTGCACGTGACGGTGCGCGGCGACCAGGTCCGGCTCAGCGGCGAGGTCGCCTGCGCGAACCGCAAGGCCGATCTCGAAGCGGTCATCTGCGAACACATCGCGGCCGAGCTGGTGCACAACGACGTCCGGCTGGCCGACGTCCGGGAACCGTCGCGCGCTGAGGAGATCCGATGATCAGGGTGGCCGCGGTCGGGGACGTCCATCTCGGTGAGGACAACCGCGGTCTGCTGCGGCCGTCACTGGACAACATCGCCGAACACGCCGACGTGTTGCTGCTCGCGGGTGACCTCACCCGGCACGGCACGCTCGAGGAGGCCAAGGTGGTGACCGACGAGTTCGCCGGCCTCGACGTCCCGGTGGTGTCCGTGCTGGGCAACCACGACTATCACTCCGACTCCGCCGAAGCGATCAGCGCCATGCTGGAGGACAGCGGTATCACCGTCCTGGAAGGTGCCGCCACCACGGTGAAACTGGAGGGCGGGACGGTCGGTATCGCGGGGGTGAAAGGCTTCGGCGGCGGGTTCGCCGGCAAATGCGGGAGCCGTTTCGGGGAGCGCGAGATGAAGGACTTCATCGAGCACACCATGGCGGCGGCGGGACGACTGCGGGCGGCGCTGGAAGGGCTCGAACACGAAGAGCCGGACCTGATCGTCGCGTTGACGCACTACTCGCCGATCCCCGGGACCCTGCACGGCGAACCACCGGAAATCCACCCGTTCCTCGGTTCATATCTGCTGTGCGAACCGATCGACGACGTCCACGCCGCGCTCGCGGTGCACGGGCACGCGCACTACGGCACCGAACAAGGCGTCAGCCCGGGCGGGGTCCCGGTGCGCAACGTCGCCCAGCCGGTGATCAGGGCCGCCTATACGACGTATGTCCTCGAACCGGCGAAGGCCTTGGCATGAGGGAACGATTCCGCGGCCAGCTGAGTGTGCTCGGCGAGCGGTTGTCGGATATGTGCGGCATGGCGTGTGAAGAGCTGCGCCTGGCCAACCGGGTCTTTCTCGACCGAGACGCGTCGGCCGTCGCCGAACTCGCGACGGTCGAGGCGCGGTTGAACGCGGCACGGACCGAATGCGAGGCGGACGCGCAGAAGCTGCTCGCCCTGCAGGCGCCGGTCGCGGGGGACCTGCGGACCGTGCTGGCGACGGTGTATTGCGCTGAGCGGCTGGAGCGGATGGGCGACCTCGCCCAGCACATCGCCGATCAAGCCGCGCGGGCGCCGGAGTTCGCGGTCCCCGAGGCACTCTCCGGGCAATTCGGAGAGATGGCCGGACTCGTCTGCTCGATGGCGGAAGACCTCGGCGCCGCGATCGCGGGCTCGACGGCCGAGGTCTTCCACTCGCTCGCCCGGTCCGATCAGCGCGTCGACGCGCTCTACGAGGAACTGATGGAGCTGGTGACCGGGCGCGAATGGACCGAGGGCGTCGCGCCCGCCATTTCGGTGACATTGCTGGCGCGGTTCTACGAGCGGTTCGCCGACCAGGTCGTCTCCGTGGCGCGGCGGGTGGATTTCGCGCTCACGGGGGAACTGCCCGCATCGGCTGAGCGAGACGCTCACGCCGGTTCCTGAGCCGTCTGGTGAACCGGGGCCGGGTGACCTTGCCTATGGCCCTGTCCGGCTCGGGTCGGGCAACTGGGACTTCCTCCGCTTCGAAGGACGGCGGGGTGTCCACGCAACGGAAGGAGCCCTCTTACGCCGACATCGACCCCTTCCGAAAGAGCGTCGATCGCAGCCAGCGTCAGGGACACACTGAGCCGAGCCGGTCGATCCGACGCCGCTTCGAGGTCCGGGAGTCCGATGTGGACGGAAGGCCCTGCTACACGATCCGGCCGCACGACGCCGGGATCGGCAGGCAGGTGCTGTACTTTCACGGCGGCGCCTACGTGCATCAGATCCAGCACGACCACTGGAAGTTCTTCGGGCGGTTGATTTCCCGCACCGGGTGCACGGTGACCGTCCCGATCTATCCGCTGGCGCCCGCTCATCAGTGCCCGGAGACCGTCGAGTTCGTCAGGCGGGCCTACGACAAGTTCGCCGCCGGACTCCAGCCCGAAGACCAGGTCGTGATGGGCGACTCGGCCGGTGCCGGGCTCGCGCTCGAACTCGTCAAGTCGTTGCGGGACGCCGGGCGCCCCGTGCCGAAGGAAACCGTGCTGCTGTCGCCTTGGCTGGATCTCACGATGAGCCATCCGGCGCAACCAGCGCTGGAGCGGCGCGATCCGTATCTCGCGCTCACCGGTCTGGATGAGGCCGCACGGCTCTACAGCGGACCGTTGCCGCGTACGGATCCCCGTCTCAGTCCTCTTTCCGGTGATCTCACCGGTCTCGGGAACTTGACGGCCTACACCGGGACCCGCGATGTGCTGCTCACCGATGCCCGGCGGCTCCGGACGCTCTGTACCGAACAGGGCGTGCGGCTCGGGTACCACGAATTCGAAGACATGATCCACGCCTGGATGATCGCCGCGATTCCCGAGGCGACAATCGCCGTCGAGGAGATCGCCCATCTCGTCGATCGCCCCTGAAAGCCGTCGCCCCTCCCGCTTCCGCGCGGAGGTATCGATCTCCAGTACTGGGCCCAAGATCAGGGCCGGAACAGTACTTTCACCGCGCCGTCTTGCTTCTTCTGGAACATCTCGTACGCCTCAGGAGCCTCGGTGAGTGGCACGTGGTGCGTCGCGAAGGTGTCGACGCCCAGCACGTCGTCGTCATCGAGCAGGGGCAGGATGTCGGGTACCCAGCGGTGGACGTTGGCCTGCCCCATGCGCAGCTGGATTTGCTTGTCGAACATCTGCAACAGGGGCATCGGGTCGGCCATGCCACCGTAAACGCCCGAGAGGGAGATGGTGCCGCCGCGGCGAACGATGTCGATCGCCTGGTAGAGCGCCTGCATCCGATCGACGCCTACGGTCTGCATGAGTTTCGCGGCCAGCGGATCGGGCAAGAATCCGGTCACCTGCTGGGCCAGTTTGCCGATGGGGGAGCCGTGGGCCTCCATGCCGACCGCGTCGATCACGGAGTCAGGTCCGCGGCCACCGGTCCGTTCGCGGATCGCGTCACCGAGTTCGTCGTGCTCGCTCAGGTCGAGTGTTTCGACGCCGCGAGCCTTGGCCCGGGCCAGACGTTCGGGGACGCGATCGACGCCGATGACGTGCCCGGCGCCGCGATGAAGCGCGATCCGCGCGGCCATGTCCCCGATGGGGCCGAGGCCGAGCACCACGACGGAGCCGCCGTCCGGTACATCGGCGTATTCCACGGCCTGCCAAGCCGTCGGCAACACGTCGGACAAGAACACGAACCGATCGTCCGCCGGCCCTTCCGGCACCTTGATGGGCAGCTTGTTGCCGAAGGGCACTCGCAGGAATTCTGCTTGCCCGCCCGGAACCTGGCCGTACAGCTTCGTGTAACCAAAGAGGGAACCACCCATTCCCTGATCGCGCACCTGGCTCGTTTCGCACTGCGAATGCAGGCCCTGGCCGCACATGAAACAGGAGCCGCACGACACATTGAACGGCACGACCACCCGGTCACCCGGCTTGACCGCCGTCACCTCGGAGCCCACCTCCTCGACGACACCCATCGGCTCATGGCCCAAGATGTCGCCCGGTTCGAGAAAAGGGCCGAGGATCTCGTACAGATGAAGGTCGGAACCGCAGAGGCCGCTCGAGGTGATCCGGACGATCGTGTCGTCCGGCTTGTGCAACCGCGGGTCCGGCACGGTCTCGACCCGTACGTCCCGCTTGCCCTGCCAGGTCAGCGCCTTCATTTCTCCTCCTTGAACTCAACGCGTGAGGCTCCCTTTCCCGGTATTCCCGGTGAGGGGCGCCCCAAACAGGCCGGAGACGGCGACAGGAGAAGCATCGCAAGGGACCCTGGACGCCTCGAGGCGTCCAGGGTCCCTGGGTCGGGTTCATCATTGTCAACCGGCCGTGAGGCCGACCTCATGTATCCGCGATACCCCGTCCGAGAAAAGGACGACGCGGAGATCGCTTATCCGTAACCGAGAACCACCTGCCAATCTGATGGGACTGCGGTACCCGCGCGGCGCTCTTTCCCGGCCGCTGCGGGCGATCCAATGATGTGCCGTTCCCTTCTTCCGGTATTTCCTTACCCTTGCATCACTTCTACCGCCGCGGCCGTCACCGGCCGGAACCCTTTCACTGATCGGCCCCAGCACGCGTCACGCCGCTGATCACTGCCCGGAGCCCTGTTCGTGATCGGCTCCGGCCACCTGACCGGTCTGACTTACCACTGAACTTGACTTACCACTTGCTGACTTGCTTGGTGCGGTACAACACTTCTGCGCCGGGACCGTCTTGCCTGCTTCGTCTTCACTGCCCGATCCCGGGGTACTGCTCCGGCCACCAGTCGAAACCTGTTCACAGATTGGCTTCGTCCTGCCTGGCCGTCTTGTCTCACCTCACGGGTAGTTCCGTCATCTCCCGTGCCTGCTTGACGTTGTCTCTCTTGGTATGAGCAGAACACTACACACAGCCGCGGGCGAATGTCTACCCCCGCCGTCATAGATTTGCTTGGGTTCCGACGGGAAGCTTCTTCGGAGACCTGAAACCGCAGGTCGGCGGCGATCGGCAGGCGAAGAAGACACTTGTTCCCTCCCCTGTGGGGGTGATGTCACACGATGGGGTCGTGACGATCTTCTCGGGCCCGGGTCTGAGTGGTGTGGGAGCGAGGATGGAACACCGAGAGCTTCCGACGAGACCAGGAACCAATCCGAGGAGACGTCATGACGAATTCGACCGCTACCAAGGCTTCCGAACAGTCGACCGCAGTCGAGAAAACCGGCACGGGCGCGTTGGAGTCGAGCAAGGGGGCAACCACCATCGCCGACACGGTGGTGGCGAAGGTGGCAGGCTTGGCCGCCCGTGAGATCTCCGGTGTCTACGACCTTGGCGGTGGTGCGGCCAGGGCGTTCAGCGCGATCCGTGAGCGCATCCCCGGCGCCACGGCGTCGGCGAGCCAGGGTGTGTCGGTCGAGGTCGGCGAGAAGCAGGCCGCGGTCGATCTGCAGATTCTCGTCGAGTACGGCGTGTCCATCGCCGACCTGTCGCGCGCGGTGCGCAGGAACGTGATCGGCGCGGTCGAGCAGATCACCGGGCTCGAGGTGGTCGAGGTCAACATCAACGTCTCCGACGTGCACATCCCGGGTGACGACGAGGACGACGACAGCAAGAACGACACCGGCCGCGTTCAGTGAGCCTCGGCGTCGAGATCGACGCCGACCGCATCGCCACCGCTGTGCAGGCCCTGCCCGTTGTCGCGGGTCTGCACAGCGGCCGGTTCGGCGAGATCGCCACCCTGCTGCGCGGACGCAGGATCCCGGGAATCCGCGTCCGCGACGACGAGATCACCATCGGTGTCATCGGCCGCTACCCGGCGACCGCCGTCGAGATCAGCGACGACGTCCGTGCCGCGGTGGGTCCCCTCGACCGCCCGATCCATGTGCGGATCGGCGATATCGCCGCTCCGGCCGGTGCCACCGCCGAAAATCCGGACACGATCGCCCTTGCCAAGGAGTAACCATGAATTCCACGCATCTCGGTCTTCTCTCCGGTCTCGCCCTCGGCCTCGCGGCCGCGTTCGGCGGGTTCGGCGCCTTCCTCGTCGTCCTGGTCCTCGGCGCCCTCGGGCTGCTGGTCGGCCGTGTCCTCGACGGCAAGGTCGACCTGTCGCAGCTCACCGGCCGTGATCGGGGCTGATCACCATGACCGCCACCCTGCCGAGCCCGGCACCCAGAACGGCTCCAGCCGCTTCCGGTGACCGGGGTGCCCTCACCATTTCCGACAGCACCGTCGAACGGATCGCGGCGCACGCTGTGACCGAGGTCGACGGCGTCGGCGGCGCCGCGAGCCGCGTGCTCGGTGTCGCCGTCGGACGGGAAGACCTCGACAACAGTGCCAAGGTCACCGCGAAGGTCGACGGTGCGACCGCCACGCTCGACGTCAGGATCTCCATCAGCTACCCGATGTCGGTTTCACGTACCACCGAGAACGCCCGGCGGCATTTGACGCGCCGTGTCGAAGAGTTCACCGGGCTCACGGTGTCGCGGGTGGACATCACCGTCACCGCGCTGGGCACCGCCACCGCCGATACCAGGAGGGTGCGATGAAACGCCGTCCACGCCGGAGTGTCCCCGCGACTCTCACCGCGGTCGTCCTGCTCGCCGCCTGCGCCCTCGTCGCGGTCGTCGCGATTCAGCTGCTTCTGGGTGAAACTCCCTGGATTCGCTACGACACCGTCGCCGGTGCCTTGCACGACCTGCGCTGGACCGACGTCGTGACGGCCATCGCCGGCGCGGGCGTGGTAGTGCTGGGGCTGGCACTGGTACTGGCGGCGATCCTGCCGGGCAAGCCCACCGTCCTGCCGCTGCGGGGTGATCCGGACTCCGGCGCCTCACGCCGGAGCTACCGCTCCACCCTGCGTGCCGCGGCCTCCACTGTGGACGGTGTGTCCGGCGCGACGGTGAAACTCAAACCCCGCACGGTCTTCGCGAAAGTGAGCACCGGGCGGACGACCACCGATGGTCTCGCCGACGCCGTCCGCGGGGCGGTCGAGCACCGGCTCGACCAGATCGATCCTGTCGTCCGCCCGGCCGTCAAGGTCAAGGTCCGTGCCGTCAGGAGCCCGTCATGACCAGTCTCAATCGCCCCGCACGCCTCAACCGCACGGTGCTCGCCCTGTTCGGGCTTGTCCTGATCGCGGCCGGTGCCTTCGCGCTGCTGACCCATTTCGGCACGGTCACCGTCTTGCGCCCCGGATCCGCGTTGGTGGCCGGAACGGCGCAGCCGCCTACCTGGACGCTCTACGTCACCGCCGCCGTCGCCGTCGTGCTGGGCCTGCTCCTGCTGCGATGGCTCATCGCACAGCTGACCCGCAAACCCAAGACCCACACCTGGCGTCTTGAGGACGACCCCGACGCCGGTCGTACCGAGCTGGCCGCGAGCACCGCGATCGAGCCGTTCGTCAGCGAGGTGACGACCTATCCCGGCGTCCACGCCGCGCACGCCACACTCGCGGGGACCCGTGAGACACCGGCCGTGGCGCTGGTGATCAGCGCCGAACAGGACGGCGATCTCACCGAGATCCGCCATCGGATAGACACCGACGGCCTCCCCCGGCTGCGTCGAGCACTCGACCTTGACACACTGCCGACGACCGTCGAGTTCCGTTTTTCCACCAAGACGGGCGCTCGCGCGAAGTAGGGCGCGATCGTCTGCCCCCGATCGATCATGAGGTGAAGAGATGTTTTGGACCATTCTCGGCTGGATCCTGTTCGGCCTGATCGCCGGTTTCATCGCGCGAGCCCTGGTGCCGGGCAAGGACGACATCGGCGTGCTGCGGACGATTGTCCTCGGCGTCGTCGGCTCGGTGGTGGGTGGCTTCCTGTTCGGTCTGCTCACCGTCGGCTTCCGCGGCTTCCAGCCTGCCGGATGGATCGGATCGGTCATCGGCGCGATCATCGTCCTGGTCATCTACAACAAGGTGACCGGCCGCAAGAGCCGCTCTCGCGCCTGATCACCCGTTTGCGACGGCAGTCGCTGATCCTGGTCGCGGAGGTCAGTAGAGCAGGTGCGTGCACCCGTGATGCTCGCGGACGCCCTGGAGGTACTCACCGGGGTGGTCCGTGCGGATTCGGTTCCAGAACGGCCGGGATGCCGGTGTTTCCGCCGGTGATGGACCAGCGGTAGCCGGGGAGGCCGTGGCGAAGCCGGTCCAGGACGTGGGTGCCGATGCCGCGCCGACGGTGGTCGAAGAGCCGGATCTCGCCGAGCAGGACCGCCCGGCAGGCGTGGCAGACGTGGCAGTCGACGCGGCCGATCTCGACTCCGCCCAGGTAGAAGCGGCCCAGGTAGATGCGGCCCAAGTAGATGCGGCCCAGGTAGATGCGGTGGCCGTGGAAGGTGACCGTGTCGCCGTCATGGCGGCGGCGATCCGGGCCCAGCCACACCTCGCTACCGAGACCGGCGCCATGCGCGCCCGGCGTGGCGGTTTCCCGGGCTTTGTCCACGAGTGCCAGCGTCCGCCGCCCGTGCACCACTGTCCACTCGGGACACTGTCCTGGGTGACAGCGCCACGCGGTGCGGAGCCGTCCTTCGCCGGAAAGTGCGTGCCCTCGGTTCGACGGGTTTCCGCGATCACCAGGCTGGGTAAGCGCAGGTTGTGCGGATCGTGATCACCGGGGCCACCGGAAATGTCGGGACGGCGTTGCTCCATGCCCTTGAGCCCGGCGAAGACGACTTGGCCGGCGTGGCGAGGAGGCTGCCCGACACCACGACCGAGCCTTATCGCGCGGCGAGCTGGTCGGCACTGGACGTCGGGGACGACGTCGGCGGCACGAAGCTGACCGAGCTGATGGAGGGAGCGGACGCGGTCGTTCATCTCGCCTGGGCGATTTCGCCGGAGCGTGGAGACCCGCCGATGTGGCGGACCAACGACCATGGCACCCGGAACGTGCTCGCCGCGGTGGCGGCGGCCGGAGTACCGCATCTGATCGCCTTGTCGTCCGTCGCCGCCTACGGGCCGGCGCCACGGTGGGAGAAGATCACCGAGGAATGGCCGTGCGACGGCATCGCGACCAGTGCCTACAGCAGAGGCAAGGCCGGTTTGGAGGCTTTGCTCGACCGCTTCGAGAAAAGCCATCCGGAGATCGGGGTGGCGCGGTTGCGGCCATGCGCGATCCTGCAGCGACGGGCGGCGGGGGAGTTCGAGCGCTGGCTGCTGGGGCCGGCCATCCCCGCCGGGGTCGTGGGCCGCCGATGGCTGCCGATTCCGTTGTGGGCGGATTTGCGAGCGCAAGCGGTACACAGCGCGGACGTCGCCGAAGCCATCCGGCTGGTCCTCGAGAAGGGCTTCACCGGGGCGGTGAATCTCGCCGCCCCGGGTGTCCTTTCCGCCGACGCGCTGACCGGCCTGCTCGGCGGGATCCGGGTTCCGGCGTCGCGATCACTCGTACGTGTGGCCGCGCACGCGGCCTGGCGCACGGGAGCCCTGCCGCTGCATCCCGGTTGGCTGGATCTCGCCGACCGTGTGCCCCTGGTGGACACCACACTCGCCGAGACCGCGCTGGGCTGGCGACCCCGGTACGACGCCGCCGGTGTGGTCGCGGAACTGGTCGCCGGACTCCGATCGGGTGAAGGCGCGGCGAGCCCGCCGCTGGCCCCGCCGCGCGGGCACGGTTTCCTGTCCCGGCTCCGCTCGCTCACCCGTGGCAGACCAAGCCATCAATCGCAATCCTGACGACCTGACAATGTGACGATCGAGAGGCCCGGATGAGCACGGAAGTCTTCGACGCGATCGTCATCGGCGCCGGCCACAACGGCCTGGTCGCGGCGAACCTGCTGGCCGACGCGGGCTGGTCGGTACTGGTGCTGGAGCAGGCGGAGAAACCGGGTGGCGCGGTGCGGACCGAAGAGGTCACCGCGCCGGGCTTCCGCAACGACCTCTGCAGCGCCTTCTTCCCGCTCACCGCGGTGTCCCCGGTGATCAGGGCATTGCGCCTCGAAGACCACGGTCTGCGCTGGCGGCACGCTCCCGAGGTGCTCGCGCATGTACTGCCCGACAACAAATGCGTTGTGCTCTCACGGGACATCGAGCGCACCGCCGCTTCCGCCGACGAGTTCGCGCCAGGAGACGGCCTCGCCTGGAAACGGCTTTTCGCCCAGTGGCAGGACATCCGAGAGCCGTTGCTCGACGCCTTGTTCACGCCTTTCCCGCCGGTCCGTCCGGCTCTGCGGTTGTTGCGGCGCACGGGGTCCGCCGATGCCCTCCGCCTGGCCCGGATGCTCACGTTGCCCGCGCGTCGTTTCGGCGAAGAGCATTTCGACGGCGAAGGCGCGCGGTTACTGGTGGCCGGGAACGCCGCGCACAGCGACCTTTCCGTGGACAACGCGGGTAGCGCCGTATTCGGCTGGCTGCTCGCGATGATCGGCCAGGACGCCGGTTTTCCCGTGCCCATCGGCGGGGCGGGGGAGTTGACCGCGGCGTTGACACGGCGGCTGACCGCTCGCGGTGGTGTGATCCGGTGTCGTTGTCCGGTAACGGAGGTACTGGTCGCCGGCGGACGGGCGATGGGAGTACGCGACGGCGACGGCGACCCGATCCGGGCCCGCAAGGCGGTGCTCGCGGACGTACCGGCGCCGGCTTTGTACGGCAAGATGGTGGCGCCGGAATGGTTGCCCTCCCGGCTGCTCGACGATCTCGGCCGGTTCCAGTGGGACAGCGCCACGGTGAAAGTGGACTGGGCGCTCTCCGGGCGCGTTCCCTGGACGGCGGAAGCCGCTCGCGGGGCGGGAACGATCCACCTCGGCGCGGATCTGGACGGCCTGTCGGCGTTCGGCGGTGATCTCGTCCGGGGCCGGAGTCCACGTGATCCGTTCCTGCTGTTCGGGCAGATGACGACGAGCGACCCGGACCGCTCGCCGCCGGGCACCGAGTCAGCGTGGGCGTACACCCACGTGCCGCGAGGGGTGATGGAGAACCGCGAGGCGCTGGACCGGCAAGTCACCCGGATCGAGAAGGCGGTCGAGGCGAACGCGCCGGGGTTCACCGACCTGATCCAGGGCCGGTACGTGCAGGGACCGCTCGAATTGGCCGCCCACGATCCCGGGTTGGTCGGCGGCGCGATCAGCGGCGGGACAACGGCCATTCACCAGCAGTTGTTTTTCCGGCCGGTCCCCGGCCTCGGCCGCGCGGACACCCCGGTGGACCGGCTGTTCCTGGCGGGCTCGGCGGCGCATCCGGGAGGAGCCGTCCACGGCGGTCCCGGGGCCAACGCCGCCCGCGCCGCACTGGCACGGGCGGGTCGGCTCGGCGGGGGCTACGCGGCGGTCATCCGCGCGGCGAATCGGGCCGTCTACGACTGAGTGGTTGGTTAAGGACTTCCGAAACCACTAAGTGCCCTTGCGGTTCGCGTACTTCCCGGTCACCAGATCGGCCAGCCGGAGGAGGGCTTCGTTGTTGCGCGGCTTGGCGATCAGCGCTTGGACCGCCTCCGGCAGCACCTTGCCGGGACCGCGCACGATGCGTTCCGCCATCCGGACCTCGGTCCTGCCGTCGCCGTGGGGAACAAGGGTGAGCTCGACCGTCGCCGCGCCCAGCGGCCAGCCCCTCGCCTCCAGCGAAAGATGAACGCCGGGCTGCACGGCCTTCACCACCGTGACGTCCTTGATGTGCAGAGGCCACGGCCCGACGCTGTGGTGAATCCGGGAACCGACCGACGGCCAGCCTTTGTCAACGTCACGAATATGGGAACTGCCGACCACCCAGCTCGCATAGAGCCAGCCGTCGGAGAGCACGGCGAATACGGCGTCCGGTGGTGCGTCGACGACTCGGCTGACGACTTCGCTCACGGTTTCCTCCTCGATTACGCGACGCTCCCCGGTTACCCGTCGTGTGCGGACTCAATCGGCGAGAGCGGTTTTCAAGCGCATCGTGCCTTCGACCCCCTTGGAACCGGCATGGCTTGGGGGGCGTGCCTTGCGCCATTCGGGCATCGTGGGAACTGGTGTGGGCAGGAAGGATTAACGAGCCTGCGACCGGGCAACCGACGATCTCGCGGCCGGTGAGCCACCGGCCTCAGCTCGACGGAAGGCCCAGACCCGATGTTCCGACACACGAAACTGCTCCAGTTCGAAGCGAAGCCGGACAAACCCGACGCCGTCTACGCCCGCAAGCTGCAGGAGCTGATCGGTGGTGCGTACGGCGAGATGACCGTGACCATGCAGTACTTGTTCCAGGGATGGAATTGCCGGATCGAAGGCAAGTACAAGGATTTGATCATGGACACGGCGACCGAGGAGATCGGCCACGTCGAAATGCTCGCCACGATGGTCGCCCGGTTGCTCGAAGGGGCTCCCGCGACGGTGACCGCCGAGGCGGTGAAGGACCCGGTGATGGCGGCGACGCTGGGCGGGATGGATGTCCAGCAGGCCATTGTCGCGGGTGGCGGCGCCTTGCCCGCGGATTCCAACGGCTATCCGTGGAATGGGCGGTACATCGTGGCGAGCGGGAACCTGCTCGCCGATTTCCGGGCGAATGTGGCCGCCGAAGCGCAGGGCAGACTGCAAACGGCCCGGTTGTACAACATGACCGACGACCCCGGCGTCAAGGCGATGCTGCAATTCAACCTCGCCCGGGACACCGTGCACCAGAAGCAGTGGCTGGCGGCCATCGAAGAACTCGAAGCGGACGGCCTGGAAGGCGCTATCGCGCCGACCGCGTTGTTCGATGAAGAGAACCAGGAGCACAACAACACCGTGTGGCGGCTGTCCGACGGTGCGGACGGTGCGAAGGGTGGCTGGAGCTTCGGTGACGAGGGGATCGAATACCTGACCGACCCCGAAGCCCTGGGTGGCCCGGGCACCGCCCCCAAGCCCGATCCCGCGCTCTACGGCACCTACGCACCGCTCCAGGACGCCGTCGGCACGGTCAAGGGCAAGGCCAAGGAGGCGAAGGTCAAGGCAACCAAGAGCGCCAAGAATTCCAAGAAGTAGACCGCTCGCCGTCGCCAGTCACAACGGCAGTACGGGAAGGCCCCCTTCCTTGCACCAGGCGCAAGCAAGGGGGCCTTCACGTACTTCAGCCGGCCACCGCTTCGACGTGTTTCCCGCGTTTGGATGGTGGTGACGGAGGGTATGGCGCTTGCATGACGGACCGAACCGAGCACGTGTGGGGGACCCGTACTCCTTACGCACGGGACAAGTCCTGGCCGCGACGGTCCGACCTTCATCTGGGGGACGGCCTTGCCGAGCCCGATGTGGACCAGTGGGTCCAATCGGCCTGCGTGTTGTGCAGCAACGGATGCGCCTGCGACATCGCGGTGAAAGACGGCCGGATGGTCGGCGTCCGCGGTCGCGACGGCGATCGGGTCAATCACGGGCGGCTGGGGCCCAAAGGCTTGTACGGATCGTGGCAGTGGAACGGCGAGGACAGGTTGACCCGCCCGCTGATCCGTCGCGACGGGGAGCTGGTGGAGTCCGATTGGGACACCGCGATGGACCTGATCGTGCGGCGCTCCCAGGACCTGCTGGCTGAATCGGGACCTCTGTCGCACGGGTTCTACACGAGCGGGCAACTGTTCCTCGAGGAGTACTACACACTCGGGGTCATCGGAAAGGCGGGGCTGGGCACGCCCCATATGGACGGCAACACCCGGTTGTGCACGGCGACCGCCGCCGCGGCGATGAAGGAGAGCTTCGGCTCCGACGGGCAACCCGGCACTTACGCCGATATCGACCATTGTGACGCGTTGTTCCTGTTCGGCCACAACATGGCCGAGACGCAGACCGTGTTGTGGTCGCGTGTGCTGGACCGGCTGGCCGGGGCCGAGCCGCCGAGGGTCGTCGCTGTCGATCCGCGCCGGACGAAGGTCGCCGAGGCCGCGGAAACGTCCGGTGGGGTGCACCTGGCCCCGTTGCCAGGGACGAACCAGGCGTTGATGAACGGCCTGTTGCGTGAAGTGATCGCCAACAAGTGGATCGACGAGGACTACGTCGCCGCACATACGCTCGGCTTCGAAAACCTCGAAGCGACTGTCGAGCCGTACACGCCGGAACGGGTGGGCGAAGTGTGTGGGATCGACCCCGCGGGGCTGGTGCGCGCCGCGGAGATCTTCGGTACCTCGGGGCGGGTGGTGTCGACGGTGCTGCAGGGTTTCTACCAGTCGCATCAGGCGACCGCGGCGTCCTGCCAGGTCAACAACCTGCACCTGGTGCGGGGGATGATCGGGACACCCGGTCGGGGCGTGCTGCAGATGAACGGCCAGCCGACCGCGCAGAACACCCGCGAGTGCGGTGCCGACGGCGACCTGCCCGGCTTCCGGAACTGGGACAACCCGGACCACGTCCGGCAACTGGCCGAACTGTGGAACGTCGATCCGATGACCATCCCGCATTGGGCGCCGCCCACGCATGCGATGCAGATCTGGCGGTACGCCGAACAAGGCTCGATCCGGTTCCTCTGGATCTCGGCGACCAACCCCGCGGTCTCGATGCCCGAACTACCGCGTATCCGCCGGATTCTCGCCGGAAAAGACTTGTTCGTCGTGGTGCAGGACGGCTTCCGCACGGAGACGGCCGAGTTCGCCGATGTCGTTTTGCCCGCCGCGTTCTGGGGTGAGAAGCAGGGAACGTTCACCAACGTCGACCGCACGGTGCACCTGTCGGAGAAGGCCGTCGAACCGCCCGGCGAGGCGCGCAGCGACCTGGACATCTTCCTCGAATACGCCCGGCGTATGGGGTTCCGTGACCGCGACGGTGCCTCGTTGATCGGCTGGCGGACGCCCGAGGAGGCCTTCCGCGCCTGGCAGGAGTGCAGCCGCGGGCGTCTGTGTGACTACGGTGGACTGTCCTACGAGAAGCTCCGCGGCGATAGCGGGATCCCATGGCCTTGTGACGAGCAACGTCCGGATGGGACGGAACGGCTCTACCCGGACGGCGTGTTCTCCACGGATCCTGAGGTGTGCGAGGACTATGGCCACGATCTGCTCACCGGCGGCACGACTTCACCCGAGAAGTACCGGGCCCAGCAGCCGGCGGGGCGGGCGTTCCTCAAGGCCGCGGAGTACACGCCGCCACCGGAAGAACCGAGCGAGCGGTATCCCTTCATCTGCACGACAGGACGCACGGTCTACCACTTCCACACGCGGACGAAGACCGGTCGAGCGCCGAAGCTGCGTCGCGCGGCACCGCAACCATGGGTGGAAATCGCCGCCGACGACGCCGACACACTCGACGTCAGGAAAGGCGATCTCGTCCGTGTCGAGTCGGCCCGAGGCGCGGTCGAAGTGCCGGCTCGGATCGGCAAGGTCCGTCCCGGCGTGGTGTTCCTCCCGTTCCACTATGGCTATTGGGACACCGGCGAGGACGGTCATCGCCGCGCCGCGAACGAGCTGACCCTGACCGAATGGGATCCGGTGTCCAAACAGCCGTTGTTCAAGATCAGCGCCGTCCGGATCACCAAGGTGGAGGGCTGAGCAATGCATTTGGCGACCTACCTCGGTCTGCTGCACACGTCGCTGGGCACCCTCGCGGAAGCCTTCCGCGAGGTCGGCCGCGGCCACGGAGAAGAACCCGATGTCGAGCAGACGTGCTCGATGCTCGCCGGGCGGATCGACCGGCAGGCCGACGCCCTCGCGCCGATCGTCGACCGCTATGGCGAACACCGTGAACAGGAGCCCGAACGACTCCATGCCGCGGCACTGGAGACCACTCGAAGCGGTGCTGTCGGGCTGCTGCGGGACCTGCAGGACCTCTACGCACTCGCCTCGTTCACGGACGTGACCTGGATCGTGGTCGGCCAGGCCGCTCAAGGGCTGCGCGACCGGGAACTCCTGGACGTCGCCGAAGGCCACGAGCAGGAAACCGCTCGCCAGCTGACCTGGCTTCGCACCCGGATGAAGCAGAGCGCTCCGCAAGCACTGATCGTCGCTCGATAGGTGGTCAGGCAGAGCTGGGCAAGCTGTCCTGGCTCGTGGCCGTCACAGAGCGCAGGTAGCCGGTGAGGCGTTCGGTGAGAGTCACCTCGCTTTCCCCGCTCCCGGTCGGAGCCAGGCCGGAACGACCGACGGCCCCGCTCGCGCAGACCTCACGCGCGAAAGCGGCGACCGCCGACGGCGAGGGAAGAATCTCGCGCCCGTGATAGGCCACCGTGATCAGGTCTTCGCTGCTGTCCGTTTCGAGTGCCACGGACCAGCCGTACCGCTCGTCCCACACCAGTGCGACGTCTCTGTCCGGGTACTCGGGCAGTTTCCGGTCCAGCGCGATGTACGCGCCGGCCGTCGGTTCGAGTTGAGCGTAGAAGGCATCGCCGTGCAGCCCGAGTTCTTCGATCACCAAACGCACATAACGGTGAAGGCCCTGGAGGACCGCTTCGCCGAATCCCGTTTCCATCATGAACGCCACCTCGAACTAGTCATTTCGCGGCGCCGGCTGCTTGACGCGGAACTGGGGAAGTCCCCTTCACCCAGAATGACCACCGGGTGATCGCTTCAAACCTCGGTGACCCGCGGTTCGACGCCGGATACGCGGGTACTCCTGGAGATCAACCTGCCATCGGACAAGAGGAGTAGGCCGCATGGGGCGGACTGGCCAGGAGACGATCGAGGTGCTCGGTGTCCCCTTCCCGGAGCCGGTGCGGGCACTGGGCCGGATCGCCCGTGGACTGGCCGGGTTGGCACTTGTGCCATGGGAAGGAATGCCAGGTCGAGGTCGGCGCGCGGTCTGGTCGTGTCCAGGCAGGCTTTACATCGAGACGCACGGGGTCAAGGGGCAAGACCGCGCCCGCGTGGCCCGGCGGATCGAGCAGGCAGTGCGAGCCATTCCGGGAGTTCAGTGGGCGGAGGTGAACGCCCCGACGTCCCGGGTGGTCGTCGCCGTCGGGGATCCGGCACCGCGGCGTCTGGACCTGGTCCGCGCGGTCGAACGGGCCGAAGCGGAGCCGTCCTGCGAGGCCGAACGGATCGAGGAGGAAGAACTCCACCATCCCGCCGACGGTGTGGCGGCGACCCGGCTTCCGTCCACGATGGCCGCTGACGTCGCGGGTCTGGTCCTGTCGGCGGCGTCGAAACTCATGCCATGGGCCCCCCTGCCGACCGAGGTCACCGCACTGGCATCACTGATCGACCTGCATCCGCGGCTGCGTGCTGTGGTGGACCGGAAGCTTCGCGGGCACGAGCGGGCGGATTCGGCGACGTCGATCGGGGCGGCCTTGGCCCACGGCTTGGCGGCCCGGAGTGAAGGCACCGTGCTCGACATCATGGTGCGCGGCACGCAATGGCGGGAGGCCAAGGCCCACAAACGGGCGTGGTGCGAAGCCGAGTCGCGGCTGGTCCGGCAGCGCGATCACGCCGGCGCGGAATCGGCGGTGAGCGAACGGCCGCGGCCACTGCCGGAGGGCGCCGCGGATCGTCACGCACGGCGTTCCATCACGGTCGGGGCCGTGGCCGCGGCGGCGACGCTGCCGTTCGCCGGGCCGAGACGCGCCGTCGCTGTCGGGATCTCCGCGCTGCCCAAGGCGCCGTCGAACGGCGTCGCGGCCTTTTCCGCCCAGCTGGGTCAGGTACTCGCGAGGCGGGGCACGCTGGTGATGGACCGGGCCGTTTTACGGAAGCTGGATCTTCTCGACACGCTCGTCATCGACACGACCGCGCTGGGGGCAGGGGCCCACGTGCTCAGCGATCTCGTCCCCCTGCCCGGTGGCGACGCGGCGAAGATGGCCGCGGTCGCTTTCGACTTGTTCGATCCGGACAAACCCATGGTGGTCCGGCGCGACGGTGACTGGACGCTCGGGCCGGTGGATGACCTCGCCCTCAGCGGCCGCAAGGGAGTGCGGGAACAGAAACGGCTACTGGACCGTGGCGCGGGCGTCGTCCTCGGTCTGGCGCGCGCAGGGCATTTGAAGGGCCTGCTCGCCGTCACCGAGGAGGTCTCACCCGATGTCGGCGCTCTCTCCTCCGCGGCCGAGTCAGCCGGGATGCGAGTGGTGCGGATCGTCAGTGATGACGGAGCGCTCGATCTCGTCCGCCAACTCCAAGGCGACGGCAAGGCCGTCATGCTGGTCTCCGGTGACCGCCGGGCGCTGGGAGCCGCCGACTGCGGGATCGGGGTGCACGACGAGGGCGCCCCGCCGCCGTGGGGCGCGCATTTGCTGATCGAACGCGATATCGACACGGCCGTCCTGCTCGTCGAGGCGATCACCGCGGCCAGGTCCGTCGTGCGTGACTCCATCATGTTCGCGACGGTGGCCAGCGGCATCGGCGGCGTGACCGCGCTCAGCGCCCGCCGCAGGCCGGCCGCGAGCAGCCTCCGAACGGTGAACGCCGGTGCGCTCATGGCCTTCAGCGACGGGATCTGGCGGGCCCGCACCCTCTCCGGTACGCGGAAAGCCGCTCCTGCGGGCCGCGTCGCACCCCCGTGGCATCTGATGCCCGCGAACCTCGTGCTCGACCGCCTTGAATCGGACCTGAGTGGACTGGATGACGCGGAGGTACGGCGGCGCGCTTCCGCGGACCACACCGGCAGGCCGGGGAGCGCCGGACCGAGCTTCGCGAAGGCGTTCCTCGCGGAGCTGGCCAATCCCTTGACCCCGGTTCTGGCCGGTGGGGCGGCGGTCTCGGCCGCGGTAGGTTCCCCGGTCGACGCCGCGCTGGTCGCCGGGATCGTCGGGGTGTCCGCGTTGATCGGCGGCGCGCAGCAGGTGCATACCGAACGCGCCCTCGCCGGACTCCTCGAGCGGTCGGCGACGGTGACCACCGTCGTGCGGGCAGGCGCGGAGCGGCAGGTCGTGGCCGACGCGCTGGTATGGGGAGACATCGTGTCGCTGCGCTCCGGCGACGTCGTCCCCGCGGACTGCCGGGTGCTTGACGCGACCGGTGCGGAACTCGACGAATCGTCGCTGACCGGTGAGTCGCTGCCGGTGGCCAAGGGGCCGGTGCCGGTGGTGGCCGCGGACGTCGCCGAGCGGGCGTCGATGCTCTACGAGGGCACCACGGTCGCCGCGGGGAAGGTGACGGCCGTGGTGGTCGCGACCGGCGATCAGACCGAGGTCGGCCGGGGGATGGCGGCGGCACGGGGCGCCGCTCCCGAAACCGGTGTCGAAGCACGGCTCGCGTCGCTCACCGAACAAGCCCTGCCCCTCGCGGCCGGTTCGGCCGCGGCCGTCGCGGGTGCGGGACTGCTTCGGGGTGTTCCACTGCGGCAGAGTCTCGGCGCGGCGGTGAATCTCGCCGTGGCGTCAGTGCCGGAAGGCCTGCCGTTCCTGGTCAACGCCGCCCAGCTGGCCGCCGCCCGCCGGCTCGCCGACCATGGAGCGCTCGTCCGCAATCCCCGCACGATCGAGGCGCTCGGCCGGGTGGACGTCCTCTGCTTCGACAAGACCGGCACGCTCACCGAAGGCAGGCTCACCGTCACCCGGATCGACGACGGGCGCAGCAACTCCGCCGTCTCGCAGATGCGGAAGAGTCACCGTGCGGTGCTGACCGCCGCCGTCCGGGCGACGCCTCGCGCGGAGAAACCGGAGGAACTCCCGCATCAGACGGATCAGGCGGTCCTCGAAGGCAGTCGCGCGGTGGGTGTCGGTGCCGACGGCTGGGAGAAGACCGGGGCCGTGCCGTTCGAGCCGTCGCGAGGTTTCCACGCCACCAACGGGAAGCTCGGGAAGCGAAACCTCTTGTGCGTCAAGGGAGCGCCGGAGATCGTCCTGCCACGCTGTACGAGTCATGGTGACCGGCCGCTCGGCCCCGGTACACGCGAACGGCTGCGAAAACGGATGGAACGGTTGGCCGCCTCCGGGCATCGCGTACTCGCCGTCGCCGAACGCCCGGTGTCCACACAGGACATTTCCGAGGACGACGTCACCGAACTCCGCTTGCTCGGGTTCGTGGCACTGGCGGATCCTGTGCGGGAAAGCGCCGCGCCCGCCGCGGAACGGCTGCGTGAGGCCGGGGTGCGCACGGTGATGATCACCGGCGACCACCCGGCCACCGGCGAAGCGGTGTCGGAGGAGATCACCGGACGCAACGGCGACACCAAGGTGCTCACCGGCGCCAGGATCGACGAACTCGGTGACGAGGAACTCGAAGGCGAACTTGACGGCGTCGACGTGATCGCCCGGTGCAGTCCGGCGCAGAAGGTCCGGATCATCCAGGCGTACCAGCGCAACGGCCGCGTCGTCGCGATGACCGGTGACGGCGCGAACGACGCGCCCGCGATCCGGCTGGCCGACGTCGGGATCGCGCTCGGCCAACGAGGGACACCCGCGGCGAAGGCGGCCGCGGATCTCGTCGTGACCGACGATCGGCTGGAGACGATCGTCGCCGCTTTGGTCGAAGGGCGGGCGATGTGGGCGTCGGTCAGGGAAGCGCTCGGCATCCTGCTCGGCGGAAACCTCGGGGAGATCGCGTTCACCGTGCTCGGTTCCGCGGTCACCGGGCGGTCGCCGCTGACCGCGCGGCAACTGCTGCTGATGAACCTGCTCACGGATTTGGCGCCTGCCCTCGCGATCGCGTTGAGCAGGCCGGACAGCCAAGCCGTCCCGGACCTGCTCCGCGAGGGGCCCAGCGCCTCGCTCGGTGATGCTTTGCGGCGTGACATCACCACGCGAGCGGTGACGACGACACTCGGGGCCTCCACCGCCTGGACCCTCGCCCGGCTGACCGGCAGGCAACGGCGAGCGAGCACCGTCGCGCTCGCCTCCTTGATCGGAACACAACTCGGGCAGACGATCCTCGTGGGCCGACGTGACGCCACCGTGCTGGCAGCGGGCTTGGGCTCCGCCGTTCTCCTGGCGGTGCTGATCCAGACACCCGGTGTCAGTCACTTCTTCGGGTGCACGCCACTCGGGCCGGTCGGGTGGGGAATCGCGCTCGGCAGCGCGAGTGCGGCCAGCGTCGGCGGCTTGCTGCTCGGACGACGAGGAGTAGCGGAGTAGCAAGATCTCAGCGGTGTCCGGTGGTCTTTGTGGTACAAGAAAAGAGTCCTGCTTGTGCCCTGCGCCGAAGTGCTCCGGGCGGGGTGCGTGCGTAACCCGATTGGACCACCGATCGCGCGGTCACGGGACCGCGGTGCGCACACGATGGTGGATCGGCGTGGAAAAGAGTGGGCGGTCTCAGTACGTTTCCGTGTCACAGGACGAAAAACACACTTTTATCCGTCCTGTTCGATGCAATCGCTTTCAAGGAGAATCCATGCTGAAGAAGATCGGCTTCGTCGCGGCCGCCATGGCCGCCGGCGCCTTCATCGGCGGTGGGGTCGCGTCCGCCGACACCCCTGACGACATCTACGACCACGGCTATGACCTGAGCGACCAGGTCGGGCTGGCCAACGTCAACAACACCGAC
Organism: Amycolatopsis sp. NPDC051071; assembly: GCF_040682875.1. Classification (NCBI taxonomy): domain Bacteria; kingdom Bacillati; phylum Actinomycetota; class Actinomycetes; order Pseudonocardiales; family Pseudonocardiaceae; genus Amycolatopsis; species Amycolatopsis sp. NPDC051071. The sequence goes on from NZ_JBFBBY010000045.1 coordinate 51,641, forward strand.
ATCCTGCACAACGTCAACGCCGTGGTCGGCGTCTGCGGCAACGACGTGAACGTGCTTGGTGTCCAGGTCCCGATCCGTGACTCGCTCAACGGAATCGGCGTGCCGATCCTGTCGCCGGGTGAGCACGAGGCCAGCGGCGCGTCCCCGTACAACTGCGCCAGCGGTGGGGTCACCGACGGCGGAACGTCCCAAGGTAACTAGTAGCTCCTCTGCCGAGGCTGCCCGTTGTGTGTGCGGACGCCGGCCGAGGCAGGGGATCCGGCGAGGCGCATCGAAGTCGTGTGGCTTGCCCGGAACACGGAGAAGAGATGCACACTCCGCTGCGTGTTCCGGGCTCGCTGCGACGCGAAGCGACGCCGGCACGGATGGGGCCGGTTCATCCTGCCCAGGAGTTGACCGGCCCCATCCAGCGTGAAAGGCACGATAGTCGATATCCCTGGGCGCGGCGAATCGAAGTTTCGTCGCCCAAGTTCCCCATACCGGGTTCGTCCGGTGGGTTCCTCGCTAGGAGTTTGTCTGTGATCAAGCAGCTTGGTTTTGTGGCTACCGCGTTGGCGGCTGGGATGGCGATCGCGGGTGGGTCGGCGTCGGCGGCTGGT
>NZ_JBFBBY010000046.1:0-52101 GCF_040682875.1 Amycolatopsis sp. NPDC051071
GTCGCTGTCGCGGTAGCAAGGGACCTTTGCTATCACTCTCTTTAGGAAAGTGATAGCAAAGGTCCCTTGCTCTCTTTTCGGGAGAAAGCACAGGTCAGCGGCCAGACGGTAGTAAAGGTCCCTTGCTCCCCCGGCGGCGGGCCGGACCCAGGTGGGCGATTCGGCACATCCGCTCGTCCCGGCGGGCGCCGGTGGGTGAGAATGTCGGCATGCCGCAACTGCGCATCGCACTGGCCCAGGTCAACACCACCGTCGGCGACCTCGAGGGCAACGCCGCGATCACCGTCGAGTGGACCCGCAAGGCCGCCGAAGCAGGCGCCCACATCGTGGTCTTCCCGGAGATGTCCCTCACCGGTTACCCCGTCGAGGACCTCTCCCTGCGCCCCACCTTCGCTTCCGCCTCGAAGCAGATGGTCGAAGCGCTCGCCCGCCGTCTGGACGACGCCGGCTGCGGCGAGGTGCTCACTTACATCGGGTACCTCGACCTTGACGAAACCGGCCCGCGCGACGCGGCGGCCGCGCTGTATCGCGGCGAAGTGGTCGCCCGCCAGTTCAAGCACCACCTGCCCAACTACGGCGTCTTCGACGAGCACCGCTGGTTCAAGCCGGGTCACGACCTTGAGATCGTCCGCTTCCACGGCGTCGACGTCGGCATGGTGATCTGCGAGGACGTCTGGCAGGACGGCGGCCCGATTTCCGCGCTGGGCAAGGCAGGCGTCGACCTCGTGGTCGCACCCAACGCCTCGCCGTACGAGCGCGCGAAGGACGACATCCGCTTCCCCCTGATCGCACGCCGCGCGGCCGAGGCCGGGGCACCGCTGGTGTACACGAACCAGATCGGCGGCCAGGACGACCTCGTCTTCGACGGCGACTCGATCGTGGTCGGCGCCGACGGGCGGCTGCTGGCACGCGCGCCGCAGTTCGTCGAGCACCTGCTCGTGGTCGACACGGACCTCACCGCGGGCGGCCACACCGCCGAGGGCGAGTTCGAGGGTCTGCGGGTCACGCGCCGTGTGCTCGGCGACGAACCGGTTCCCGCGTACACCCCGCTCACCGGGTCGGCGATCTGCGAGCCGCTGTCGGACGAGGCCGAGGTCTGGCACGCGCTCGTCGTCGGCCTGCGCGACTACGTGCACAAGAACGGTTTCTCGTCGGTGACGTTCGGGTTCTCCGGCGGCATCGACTCGGCGGTCGTGGCGGCGCTGGCCGCGGACGCGCTGGGCGGCGACAACGTCTACGGCGTCTCGATGCCTTCGGAGTACTCCTCGGAGCACTCGAAGGGCGATGCCGAAGACCTCGCCCGCCGCATCGGTGCGCACTACCGCGTCGAGCCGATCGCCGACATGGTCAAGGTCTACGTGGAGCAGCTCCAGCTGACCGGGCTCGCCGAGGAGAACATCCAGGCGCGTGTCCGCGGCATGCTGCTGATGGCACTGTCCAATCAGGACGGACATCTGGTGCTCGCCACCGGCAACAAGACCGAACTGGCCGTCGGCTATTCGACGATCTACGGCGACGCCGTCGGTGCCTTCGCGCCGATCAAGGACTTGTTCAAGACGCACGTCTGGCATCTGGCCAAATGGCGCAACGCCGAGGCGGAGAAGAACGGCGAGACCCCGCCCATCCCGGAGAACTCGATCACCAAGCCGCCGTCGGCCGAGCTGCGGCCGGATCAGCTGGACAGCGACTCGCTGCCCGACTACCTGATGCTCGACGACATCCTCGACGACTACATCGAAGGCGACCGCGGTTACGTCGATCTGGTCGACGCGGGTTTCGAACCGGAAACCATCGACCGCGTGGTGCGCATGGTCGACAAGGCTGAATACAAGCGCCGCCAGTACCCGCCGGGCACCAAGATCACGTTCAAGGCGTTCGGGCGGGACCGGCGGCTGCCGATGACCAACGGCTGGCGCGAAGGAACGGTCGTCGCCTCTTCAGCTCAGCGCGACCTGATTCCCCGCTGAGTTCACGAGCACGGCCACCAGGCCGGGCTTCGCGTCCTGCCGGATGAGCATGTCCATCCCGAGCGCGCGCACCGCGGCTTCCACCGCGGCCGGCTCGGGATGGACACCGGTGACCAGGCGCAACGGGATCGACGGGAGCCCCCGTGTCGTCGGATGCGGGGTGTTCCCCCAGTCGATGAGGAACGGCGCGAGCCCGTCCAGGCCACCGGCGCCGGTGAGACGCCAGGTCAGGAGTTCCCCGTCATCGGTCGTGCGCGACATCTCCGACGCCTCCCCCGGGTCGTAGCCTCGTTCACGCGCCTCGGCGATCGCGTCGTCGATGTCGCGCACTCGCGCGGCCCAGGTGACCAGTGCGGGCGCGGTCAGCTGGTCGACGCCGAACGGCCGCGGCCCGACGTGCTCGGGTTGATCCGGGTCGGGCCCGACCACCTCGAGGTAGGCACCGGCACCGAGGTCGGCCAGGTAGTTGGCCGTGCCACGCCCGACGTGCCTTCCGCCGCGTACAGGCGTGACACCGGTCAGCTCGGCGACGCGTGCGACGGCCTCTTCGAGATCCGGTCCGGCGTAGACGAGGTGATCAAGCACGAGGTCACTCATGCCCATAGTCCTATCGCAGCCGCCGCGTCCTCGGCACCGTGGTGTCGCCAAAAGCGGCTGAGCCGAAACTGTCGGACCGGTCTCGTACCCTGGAAACCATGACGGCAACGGGCTACGCCGTATTCGGCACCGCGATCGGCGACTGCGGCATCGCGTGGAACGAACGTGGGGTCATCGCGGTCCAGCTCCCCGAGGGAAGCGAGGAGAAGACGAGGACGCGACTCACCGCGCGCCTGCCCGAGGCGGTCGAGTCCACGCCGACCGATGAGGTCCAGCGCGCGATCGACGGCGTCGTTTCGCTGTTGGGCGGCAAGCGCACGGACCTCACCGGCGTCGAGCTCGACTACGAAGGCGTGCCGGAATTCCACCACCGGGTCTACGAGTTCATCCGTTCGATACCCGCGGGCAAGACGCTGACCTACGGCGACATCGCGAACAGCCTCGGCATGCCCGGCGGCGCGCAGGCCGTGGGACAGGCGATGGGGCGCAACCCGTTCCCGATCATCGTGCCGTGCCACCGCGTGCTCGCCGCGGGCGGCAAGGACGGCGGGTTCTCCGCGCGCGGCGGGGTCGCCACCAAGCGCCGGATGCTGGTCATCGAAGGCGCTTTGGCGGACGAACCGACGTTGTTCTAGGAATTTCCGGCAGGCGACCATGGCTTGAGCCACGGCGTCTCCGGCCAGCCCTCGGCGGCGGCCATCAGCGGGATGGCCGTCGCGCCGTCGACATGCTCGCGAATGATGTCGGCGTGCCCGGCGTGCCGCGCGGTCTCTTCGATCAGGTGGAACAACACCCAGCGGACGGACCACGCGTCGACGTCCTTCGGGTACCACGGCACACCCTGTGGCACCGGGACCGGCTGGCCGAGGTCCGCGATTCCGGCGATGACCTCGGTTGTGCGGCGCGCGACCTCGTCGTAGCGCGCGAGAAGCCCTTCGACGGTTTCGCCCTCAGCCATCACGTAGTCGGCCGCATAGTCCTTCATCGCCTCGTCCATCGGCTTCGAGGGCTTCTGGAGGACGATGTCGATCCAGCCGCTTTCCACACTCGCGGTGTGCTTGATCAGGCCGCCGACGCTGAGTGAACTTTTGGTCGGGACGGCTCTGGCCTGTTCTTCGGTGAGGCCGTGTGCGGCGACGCGCAGGACGTAGCGCTGCTGCTCGAGGTACGCGAGGAGACCTTCGCGCTCGTCGGCGATCGGGGGGACGTTTCCAGCCATGGTGGCTCCTTCCATCAGGAAGGGGATCATGACATCCAGCACCGGCGCCCCGTGGTGAATCGGCGGAGAAGGCCCAGGAAGAGAGCAAGGGACCTTTGCTATCACTTTCCCAAAGAGAGTGATAGCAAAGGTCCCTTGCTCCCCACGCGGGGTGGATCAGGCGGCGTCGTCCAGCTTCGCCCGCTGCTCCTCGGTGAGGGTGATGTCGACCGCTTCGAGGCTTTCGTTCAGTTGGGCGACCGAAGAGGCGCCGACGAGCGGGATGACCGGGACGTCGCCGCCGATCATCCACGCGAGCACGACCTGGTTCAGGGTCGCGTCGATCTCCTTCGCGACCTCGCGCAGCGCGGCGAGGCGGTTCGGGGTGCCCGGGTGGTCGAAGTCGAACTCCAGCGGCTTGTCTTCGCGGACGTACGCGCCGGACAGCAGCGGCGAGTACGCGACGAGCCAAAGACCGGGGTTCTCGTTGAGATACGCGAGTGTCTCACCGGTGACGAACCCGTTGGCGCCTTCGGGCGAGCGACGGGCCGGGCGGTCGGTGCGCGCGCGGAGGTAGGTGTGCTGGTACTGCAGGACGTCGTAACCCGGCAGCCCCTTCGCGGCGGCGTGGGCGCGGCTGCGCTCCACCTTCCACGTGAAGTGGTTGCACACGCCGAGCAAGCCGACCGAACCGTCGGCGACGACCTGCGCGAATCCCTCGACGGTCTCTTCGAGCGGAACCGATCGGTCCTCGACATGCGCGTACAGCAGGTCGAGTTTGTCGACGCCGAGGTTCTCCCGGCTGCGGTCGACGGCTTCCTTGATCGCCTTGGGCGAAAGGCCTTCGATGTTCTCGAACTTGCCAGTGTCGGCGAAGCTCATGCCCGCCGCCTTCGCCCGTGCGCCCATCTTGGTGGCGATCGTGACCTCACCGCCGATGCCGCGGTCCGCGCGCCACCGGCCGAGCAGCGCCTCGCTCTCGCCGCCCTGCGTGCCGTTGTGCCAGAACGCGTAGTTGTTCGCGGTGTCGACGAACGAACCACCCGCCTCGACGAACCGGTCGAGGATCGCGAACGACGTCTCCTCGTCGACGCCGGTGCCGAACGGCATCGCCCCCAGTGCCAGCGCGCTCACTTCGCGCCGCGTGTCCGGGTTCAGGCCGATCGTGCGAAATTTCATGGGTCCCATCACTTCCTGCAGATCACGGTTGGCGAGCGATCAGGTGCTCACACAACGCTATCGGAACGAATCGCGTTCTGGATCAAATTCATCACGGCTTCCCCGGAATCGACGACGTACATGTGTTCACCGGGGAGTTCGACGGTTTCGAAGCCGGCGGTGGTGAACGCCGCCCATTCACGGATGCCTTCCGCGGCAACCAGTTCGTCGCCGCTGCCACGCAACGCCGTGATCGGCACGGCGAGTGGTTCGGTGGTGCTCGGGACGTAGTTCTCGTGCATCGTCACGTCCGCGCGCAACGCGGGAAGCAGCAGTTCACGCAGATCCGGGTGGTACAACGCCTGATCGACGTGCCCGGAAAGAACCCGCACCTGGGCGAGGAAAGCGTCGTCGTCCTCCCGCACGGACGCGCGGATCTCGTGCGGCCGTTCCGTGGCGGGACCGGGTGACCCGCTGACGAACAGGTGCCGCACGGTCACCGAAGAAGCCAGCCGGTGCGCGAGTTCGTAAGCGAGCACGGCACCGACGCTGTGCCCGAACAGCACCACGTCCGTCGGCTCACCCAGGTCATCGAGGAACGCGTCGACGGCGTCGTGCACCGAGCGATACGGCTCGACGTCGATCAGCCGTTCCCGGCCGGGCAGCCGCATCGGCACGACTTCGAGACCGTCGGCGGCGAAGGCCGACCACGGGTGGAAGAAGGCCGCCCCGCTGCCGCCGAAAGGCAGGCACACCATCAGGGTCATCGCGGTAGCTTCCGGTCGAACCGGATCGGGAGCCGTTCGAGCCCGCGGCTGGCGGAGTTGTCGAACCGCCACGGCAGATCCTCCGGCGCCACGGCGAGACTCAACCCGGGCAGTCGCCGCAGCAGCGTCGTGAACGCGACAGCGCCTTCGACTCGCGAAAGCGGGGCGCCGGGGCAGAAGTGCACATTGACGCCGAACGAGAGGTGCCGGTTCGGTTTGCGGGTGATGTCCAGCTTTTCCGGGTCCTCGAACACTTCGGGGTCGTGGTTGGCCGAGTTGATCAGCAGGTGGACGACGCTCTCCTTGCCGATCCGCTGCCCGCACAGCTCCAGGTCCTCGGCCGCGAATCGTTGCGGCGCACGGTAAACCGGGCCTTCGAAGCGCAGGAACTCCTCGATCGCCGTCGCCACCAGGTCCGGGTCGTTCTTCAGCATCGCGAACTGGTCCGGATGCCGCAGCAGTGCCTGCATGCCGTTGCCGACCAGGTTCGCGGTGGTCTTGTGGCCCGCGATGATCAGGAGGATCAGCGTGGAGACGATCTCCTCGTCGTGGTAGGCCTCGTCGGCGTCGGCCGTCTTCAGGATGACGCTGACCAGGTCGTCGCGCAGATCCGCGCGCCGTTCGGCCATCAGGTCCAGCAGGTACTTCTCGACGTCGTCGCTGACCTGCTTGAGCCGGCGGTTGCCTTCCTCGTCGAGGTACGGCGCGTTGCTGAGCACCATTCCCCAGTCGTGCAGCAACGGCCAGTCCTCGATGCGGACGCCGAGGAACTCGCAGATCACCCGCATCGGCAACTGCAGCGCGAAGTCGTTGTAGAGATCGGCGACGCCTTCGTCGGGCAGCGCGTCGATCAGGTCGTCGGTGATCTCCTGGATCCGCGGGCGCAGTTCGTTCATCCGCCGCGGCACGAACGCGTTGCCGACCAGCTTCCGCAGGCGGGTGTGCTTCGGCGGGTCGGCGGTGAGCATGTTCTTGATGAGGATCGGGCTGCTCTGTTCGAGCGCCTCGCGAAACCAGCCCGGCGCGTGGTCGACACTCTTCGACAGCCGTCGGTCGGCGAATCCCTTGCTCACCGTTTCGTAGTCGGCGACGACGTACGCCTCGGAATTCGGCGGATACTCGATCTGCCGCACCGGACAGGTGCCGCGGACCTCGGCGTAACCCTCGTACGGGTCCGGGCCGGGATGGGTGCAGAACTCGGCGGGCAGTGGCTCCGGGGACACCGAGGTCTGCTCAGGGGTTTCCAGACTCATTTTCCATCCTCCGAAGTCGTTTGCCTGGCGAGTTCTTCAGGGGCGGGCAGGGTGCGGATCCGCTTGCTGAGGGTGGGGAGGGCGAACAGGGTCCCGGCGACGGCCATGAAGACGAAGACCCACGTCGGGCCGGCCAGGTCGAAGATCGCTCCGACGGCGAAGATGCCGATCGGCTGGGCGATCATGCCGACGAACATCACCGCGCCGATGACGCGGCCCTGCAGGTTGTCCGGCACGAGCGCGGCGATGTAGCCGTAGATCAGCGCCCCGACGACACCGGCGCGCAGGAAGATGCAGGCGACGATGATGCCCAGCGGAAGCGTGCCGGGGACGAAGGTCAGCAGCACTGCGGCGACCGGGCCGATCCAGATGGCGTAGGCCATGATCACCGGCGGCCGGACGTACTTCAGCACGATCCCCGCCAGCAGCGCGCCGGTCAGGCCGCCACCGCCCGCGATGGCGAGTGTCGTCCCGATCAGGGCTTCCGACGCGCCGCGATCCTGCGCGGTGGCGATCAGGGCGAGGAACATCCCGGAGTGGTTGAAGGCCATGTTCGACCCCATCGCCCACAGCACCAGGGAAAGGATGATCGGCTGCTTGACGATGAATTTGAAGCCGTCGAGCATGCTGCCCTTCGGCGCGGCCTTGGTTTCGACGGTCCGGGGTGCCTGGGTCGGTTTCTTGACCAGCACCAGGATCAGCGCGGACGCGAGGAACGAGAGCGCGGCGGCGAAGAACGGCAGAGCCCTGGCGAGAGCGAACAACGCACCGCCGACGGGTGGGCCGGCGACGGTCGCGCCGAAGAACCGGATCTGGTTCTGCGCGGTCGCCTGCGTCAGTTGCGAAGCGGGCACGAGCTGTTTGATCGCCGCCATCCCGGCCGGGTTGGACACGCCGAGGCAGGCGGCGGACAGGATCACGATCGCGAACGTGAACCAGATGTTGACGCCGTCGCTCAGCACCAGGAAGGCGAACAACGCCAGCAGTCCCAGCCGTGCCAGATCGCAGAAGATCATGATCAGCTTGCGGTTGAACCGGTCGGTCAGGCTGCCGCCGGGCAGGGACATCACCCCGGCCACCACCAGTTGCACCGCGCCGACCGCGCCGGCGTAGGTCGCCGACCCGGTGGTCGCGAGGATCAGCAGCGGGTAGGCGATCTCCGCCGCTTCCTTGCCGAAGGCGGCGAAGAACTGGCTGATCCACATGGCCTGGAAATCACGGTTGCGGAAGAGCGGCTTCTCCCGGGCCGGGGGCTCCGGCGCCGCCGTGACGGTGGGTTGACTCGTCGCTGTGGATTCAGCCGACATGATCCATCCTCTCGGCGCCCGCGAGAGCGCCGTGCAGTTCGCGGGCGAGGGCGCCCACATGGGGTTGCGTGAGCAGTGACCAGTGATCGCCGGGGGTGGTGAGCACCTGGACCCCGCCGCCGTACAGCGGGGCGAGACGGGCGCGGAGCCGGGCGGCCCCCCGCCGGTCCGAACCCGCCCGGAACACCAGGGCCCTGGCGGGAACGAAAGGGGGCCGGTAAGGCACGAGCGCACGTGCCTTACCCAGCAATTGGGTGCGCAGCGCGGGATTGCGGCGCACCTCGCGGCCGATCGCGCCGAACCCGAAGGCCGCGTCGACAAGGGTCCGCCCGTGGCTCAACAGGAAATCGGGGTCGACCGCCATCGGCAGATCACGCCGTCCCTGCACGAAACCGTCAAGACCGATCACCGTGTCGACGTCGTGGCCCCGGCGGACCAGCTGCCGCGCGACCTCGTGTGCCAGCACCGCGCCGAACGACCAGCCACCGAGGACGTACGGTCCGGACGGCCGCGTCCGCACCACCGCGTCGACGTAGTGGGCGGCGATGGTGTCGATGCCTTTTTCTTCGGTGGAAACAATTTCGAGCCCGTACACCGGCCGTGATCCCGCCAGTTCTTCGGCGAGCGCACGATAGCTGAGCGCACTGCCCGCGGAATCGGCGATGAGCAGCAAGGGTCTACCGGGTCCGTCTTCGTGGAAGGTGACGACGTCGACGGCGTACCGTGGCCCGGGAGCCGCGGCCCTTTCCGCTACCAGCCGCGACAACCGGCCGAAGGTGGCCTCCTGGTCGAACTCCGCCACCGGCACGGAAGCACCGGTCCGCTCGCGGATCTTCGACATCAGGTTCACCGCCATCAGCGACTCGCCGCCGAAAGCGTAGAAGTCGTCCGCCGCGTCCACCGACGGGACACCGAGTGCCGCACACCACAGTTGCTCCACTGTGGACTCGGAAGGTCCATCCACAGTGGACTTGATTGGCGACGGTGCTCGGCGCGCGACAACGAATTCCGGTTCTTCGTCACTGAAGGGATAAGTCGGGAGCGAGACCGGCTGCCCGGATTCCTCCAGCAACCCGGCGACGGCGTCCGCGCCGCGTTCCCAGAGTGAGCCGAGCGCCCGCAGCACACCGCGATCGCCGTCGTCGGCCCGGCCGAGGAGCGGCACCGTAACGTGTCCGGCCTTCCAGTCCGCGTGCCGGCGGAGCGTGGCGAGCATGGAAGTTCCGGGGCCCAGTTCGAGGAACGTGTCACAATCGGATGCGAGCAGGGTGCCCGCACACTCCTCCAACAGCACTGGACTGCGAAGCTGCCCCGCCCAGTAGTCAGGGCCGCGCACCGCTTCCGGATCCGCCCAGGCACCGGAAGTGTTGGAGACCAGCCTGGTTCGCGGCGCCTCGTGCGGCGCGGCGGCGACCGCTTCGGCCAGCTTCTCGGCGGCGGGGTTCATCAATGTGCTGTGGAAGGCGCGTGGGATGTCGAGGATCCGGACGTCGAGACCGGCGAGCGTGTCGCCGTCGAGAAGCCGGGTCATCTCCGCTTCCGGACCCGAGACGACGACACGGCCCGGACCACGCACAGCCAGCGCCAAATCGTCGAACCCGTTGTGTGCCAAGCGATCCGCGAGTTCGTTCGCAGTGGCGCCGACAGCGGCCATCCGGCCCGGACGCGTAGCCAGCATCGCGGAGGCCCGCAGGTGGACCAGATCCACCGCGTCCGGCAGGGTCCAAAGCCCGGCGAGCGTGGCTGGTGCGTACTCGCCGATGCTGTTGCCGAGCATCGCGGACGGCCGGATCCCGAGGTCGAAAAGCTGTTTGCCCAGTGCGTAGCCGACCGCGAACAACCCCACCTGGTGGTGCACGAGCTGAGAGAACCAAGACGGCTCCGCGTCTTCGGTGACGATCGGCGAAAGGTCAAGTCCGTGCCGTTCCCGGACGAGGTTCCGGACATCGTCGAAGGCGTCCCGGAAGCCGGGCAGCAACCGGTGCGCGGCCGCACCCGCGGGGTGAGTCAGCAGGCCGTGACCCGGAAAGACGAACGCGACCTTGTCGAGTGTGCCCGGCACGGACGCCCCTGGCGCCGCGAGCAGCGTGGCGGCTTCGGCGGTGTCTTCCGCGACGACGGTCTGCCGATGCGGGTAGACCCGGCGGGACGCCAGTGTCGCGGTGACCTCGGACAGGTTCAGGTCAGGCATCGTGCGCAGATGTTCGGCCAGGTTCGCGCGCATCCGGCCGAGGGCTTCCGGCGCCGCGGCGGACAGCGTCAGCACGCGGCGTCCACCACGTGCGGGCGGCGCTGTCCTGGTCGGTGCTTCTTCGAGGATCACGTGTGCGTTGGTGCCACCGACACCGAACGAACTGACACCGGCGAGCCTGCCGTCGCGACCGGTCCACGGTTCCGTGCGCGTGCTCACCACGAACGGCGTGGAGTCCAGTTCCAGCAACGGATTCGGCCGGGTGAAATGCACCGACGGCACCAGCTCCCGGTGCCGCAGCATGAGCACGGCCTTGATCAGGCCCGCGACACCGGCGGCGGATCCGGTGTGGCCGAGGTTGCTCTTGACCGCGCCGAGCCGGCACCAGCCGACGGCGTCCGTCTCCGCCTGGAAGACGTCGGTGAGTGCCTGGACCTCGATCGGGTCGCCGATCCGCGTGCCCGTGCCGTGCGCCTCCAGGTACCCGATGTCGCGAGGGTCGACGCCTGCGAGTTGCTGCGTGTAGCGGACGAGTTCGCTCTGTCCCTCGACCGAAGGCGCGGTGTAACCCATCTTCTCCGCGCCGTCGTTGTTGATCGCCGAACCGCGGATCACCGCGAGCACGCGGTCTCCGTCGCGCCGCGCGTCGGCCAGCCGCTTGAGCACGACCACGCCGACACCTTCGCTGGGGACGGTGCCACCCGCCTGTTCGTCGAACGTGCGGCAATGTCCGTCCGGGGACAGGATCCCGCCGGGTTCGTGCAGGTAGCCGCGTTCACCGTCACCGATGACCGCGACACCCCCCGCGAGCGCGAGGTCGCATTCGTCACCACGCAGGCTCGCGGCCGCCATGTGCACGGCCGTCAGTGAGGTGGAGCACGCCGTCTGGACGGTGACCGCGGGGCCGCGGAGGCCGAGTTTGTAGGCCACCCGCGTCGCCAGGAAGTCGGGGCCGAGCCCGATGTAGCGCGCGAGCTCGCCGAGTTCGCCGTCCGGCTCGGCGGTGACCTGGTCGGCCCCGCCGTAGACGCCGATCCAGCCGGGGAAGCGGGTCGGGTCGACGGCGGCGTCGTCGAGCGCGGCCATCACGCATTCCAGGAAGACCCGCTGCTGCGGATCGATACTCGCCGCTTCCGCCCGGCTGTAACCGAAGTAGGTCCAGTCGAACCCGCGTGTCCCGGTCAGCAGCCCCATCGCCGGGACGAATTCCGGCCGCCGCACCAGATCCGGGTCGCCGCCGCCCGCGAGGATCTCCTCCGGATCCAGCCGGCTGATGCCCTCCGCTCCCCCACGCAGCAACGACCAGAACCGGCCGAGGTCGGGGGCGCCCGGGTAGCGGCACGCCATGCCGATGACGGCGATCGGCTCCTGTCTGGCGGCGGTCATGACGCGCTCGCGAGCAGTTTGCCCAGGCCTTCCGGCGTCGGGTCACGCAGGAAGTCGCGGACCTTGAGGATCGCTCCGGTCCGTTCCTTGGCCAGCGTCACCAGCCGGATGGCCGCCATCGAATTCCCGCCGACGGTGAAGAAGTCGGTCTCCGCGGTGATCTCTTCGCCCGGTTCGCCGATGGCCTCGGTGAACAACTCGATCGCCGGGCGGAGGTCGTTCTCCGGTTTCGGGGCGGCTGTCGCCGGGAAGGCCACCGCGGCGAGTGCGCGGCGGTCGACCTTTCCGTTGCCCGTCACCGGGATCCGTTCGACCAGCGCCCACAGGGTCGGAACCATGTAGGCAGGCAACCGTCCGGAAAGGACATCGCGCAGCTCCGCGGTACCGAACGTGGTTCCGGGTACGGGGACGACCGCGGCCATCAGCCGTTTCTCCGCGCTGTCCCCGTCGGTGACCGCGACGACGGCGTCCTGCACCCGAGGGTCCGCCGTAAGCGCGTCGCTGATCGCGGACAGTTCGACGCGGTAGCCACGCAGCTTCACCTGGTCGTCGCGCCTGCCGAGGTACCGGACCCGGCCCTCGGTGTCGATGCGCACCAGATCCCCGGTGCGGTACAGGCGTTCCGGTACGTCCGGCGAGAATTCGCCGAACGCGCGGGCGGTTTCCGCCTCGTCGCCAAGATAGCCGTCGGCGAGGCCGAGACCGCTGGTGTACAGCTCGCCGACCGCGCCCGGCGGCACGATCCGATGCCGGGAGTCCAGGACGTACACCCGGGTACCGGGCAGCGGCGTGCCGATCGGCAGCGGACCGTCGGCCTCGTCGGGATCGGTCACCGAATACGTCGTGGTGAAGGTGGTGTTCTCGGTCGGCCCGTAGCCGTTGGTGATGACCAGGCCGGGGAACCGCCGCAACACCCTCGCGACGTGTTCGTGCGGCACGACGTCGCCGCCGGTGAGCAGTTGCCGCAGCCCGGCGAACGCGTCGCCCGCGAACTCCTCGACCAGCCGGAACAACCCGGCGGTGAGCCAGGCGACGGTGACTTCGTTGTCCAGCAGGAATTCGCCGAGTTCGGTTGGCGTCGGAAGGCCGGCCGGGTAGACCTCGAGGGTGGCCCCGGTCAGTAACGCGCCCCACAGCTCCAAAGTGGACGCGTCGAAGGCGAGCGGGGACAGCCGCAGCATCCGCTCTTCCGGGCCGAGCCGGACGTAATCCGCCTCGTGCACCAACCGGACGATCGCCCGGTGCGGAACACAGACGCCCTTCGGCTGTCCGGTCGAGCCCGAGGTGAAGGCGACGTACGCGAGCCGAGTGGTGTCCGGGTCCACCGGCGGCTCGACGGTTTCCCGCTCGCCCCAGGACTGCTCCCAGGAGTCGACCACGAAGATCCCTTGCGCACGAAGGCGTCCGGAGTACGCGGCGGGGACGAGAGCGGCGGCGGGAGCGGCGGACTTCACGATCTTGGCGGAGTGTTCGGCGGGAACGTTCAGATCGACACCGACGTAAGCGGCGCCCGCCCAGACGACGCCCAGCACCGCGACGGCTTCAGCCACCGACCGATCCAGTCCGACGAGCACGCGGTCACCGGGCAGCACCCCGGCCAGCCGCAGCAGCCGCGCCTGATGGGCGGCCGCCGCGGCGAGTTCGCCGTAGCTCAGCTGGACTTCGCCTTCCCGCACCGCGATCGCGTCCGGGTTCCGGCGCACGACCTCGCGGAAGAGTTCGTCGATCGACGTGGCCGGGAAGTCCTGCCGCGTCCGGTTGACGCCGTCGAGCAGCGCCCGTCGTTCCGGCGACAGGCACCGGATCTCCTCGACCACGACGTCACCGGCGGTGGCGAGTTGCTCGGCCGCGGCGATGAAGTCGGCTACGAGTCCTTCGGCGTCGGCGGAGCCGAACACCGCTGTCGCGTATTCGAGTTGCCCGCCCAGTGCGGGCTCGGCGCGGCCGATCAGCAGCGAGAGGTCGAACTGCGCGCCGCCACCGTGTCCCTCTTCGACCCGAAGCTCGGCGTCCGAGGTCGTTATCCGTTGCGGGACAAGCTGATCATGCATACCGAACGACACCTGGACCAGCGGGTGACAGCCCAGTGCGCGGTCGAGGTCGAGCCGGGTGACCAGTTCGTCGAAGGGCAGGTCACCCGCGTCGATGCTCTGCCCGAGCGACTGGTGCACCGAACGCAGGTACTCCGCGACGCTCGCGTCGTCGGCGACGTCGATCCGGACCGGGACCAGGTTTCCGGCCACCGCGACCAGTTCTTCGAGCTCAGCGCTGCCGCGGCCGGTGAGCGGCACGCCGACCAGCAGGTGACGCGCCCCGGTCCAGCGGCTCAGTGTCAGGCCGAAGGCGCCGAGCAGGAACGCGAACGGCGTGATGCCCAGCGCGCGGGCCCGCGCGGAGACCGCCGCACTCGCGGCCGCGCCGAAGTCGACGGGTCTCCGGTCGCCCGCCGCGTCCTGGATCGGGGGACGCGGCCGGTCGGACGGGAGTTCCAGGATCGACGGCACCCCGTCGAGGTGCTTGATCCAGAACTCCGCCTGCCGGTCCCATTCGCCGCCTGCCCGCGCTTCCTCTTGATGGCGCAGAAGAACCCGGGGAGAGACACCGGGCTCCCCTGCGGTCTCGGACGCTCCGGTGGCCAGTGCGTCGTACTGGGCGAACACCTCGTTCAGCAGCAGGCCGACCGACCAGCCGTCGAGCACCATATGGTGCGCCACCAGCACGACGGCCTGGCCACCCGCGGTGCCTTCGACCCGCAGGAACCGATACGCGGGGGCTTCGGCGAGGTCGAACGGCCGACGTCCGTGGCGGGCCGCGAGTGAGCGCACGCGTTCGCCGAACTCACCCGCTTCGCCGTCCCAAGTATGGACTTCGACCGGTGGGGTGTACGGCTCGAGCACTTCGGGCACGACGTCACCGGTGTCACCGCGGTAGACCGTGCGCAGCCCGGCATGCCTGGCCGCGGTCCGCGCGACGGCACGCTCGAACCGCTCCGCGACCAGCGTCCCGTTCTCCACGAAACAGGTGAAGACCAGGTTGTACGGCGATCCCCCGGTGACCCGCTCGATCAGCCACATTCCGCGCTGGGCATGGGAAACCGACTCGTCGGGGAGTGCTCCGCCGCGGACGTGCCCGCTGACGGGGACGGCGTCGGCGAACACGTCCGCGACCGGGGTGTCACTCAGCAGCGCGGCCACCGGGATCCGCAGCCCGAGCTTCTCCTGCGTGATCGCGGCGAGTTTGAGCGCACGCAGCGAATCCCCGCCGAGGCCGACGAAACTGGTGGTGGCGAAGGCGTCGGCTTCGATGTCCTGGCCGAGGACGGCACCGGCGTACTCGTGGAACGTCATGACTCACTCCGGTCGCGAGGAGGGGCTGGCTGGTCCGGGGTCAGGACTGTGGTTCGACCGCGCGCCGCTCGCGGACGGCGCCGAGCAGGCGTTCACGGCTGCCGCGAGTTCCGCCTGCCTGCTTCTTCTCCGCGTTGACCAGCAGTTCGGCGTGACCGCGCACGGTGCCTGCCCGGAAAAGGTCGACCGTCTTCACCATCCGGCCGGACGCCTCGCGCAGCTTCTCCACCAGCACCACCAGGCGCAGTGAATCGCCGCCGGCGTCAAAGAAGCTGACGTCGTCGCCGAACTCCTTGTTGTCGAGTACCTCGCTCCAGACACCTCGGACGAGGTCGAGGCGCACGGCCGGGTCGTCGAGGTCGAGGGCTTCGGTGGCGGGCTTGAGCACGGTTTCCTCCGGGGATCGGGCGAGATCCGCGACACTGCGCCGCAGATCGAGAAGCAGGCCGTCGATCGTTTCGTCGGTGAAGAGATCGGCGGGGTAGTCGAGGGTGAGCGCCAACCGGGAATCGGCTGTGACGTGCACGAACAGCGCGAGATCCCATTTGCTGTACTGGGGTTCCAGTGGGGTGAACCGGCCGACGACGCCGGGCGCGAGGTCGAAGGGCGCGGGCACTTCGGCGAGGTTCACCAGCACCGGCGTCAGCGGGAGCCTGCCGACGTCACGCTCGTCGTCCAGTTCCGCGGCGAGCGCGTCCAAGGGGACGTCGGCGTCGATGAACGTCTCCATACCGGAGTTCCTGGCCTCACGCAGGAGTTCGCGCCACGTCGTCTTCTCGTCCAGCCGGATGCGCAGGACGAGGGTGGACATGAACATCCCGACGATGCCGGTGGACACGGGGTCGTCGCGGCCGGGCCAGACCACGGAGAAGAGAAAGTCGCGTTGCCCGCCTCGTCGCGCCAGGGTCGCGGCGAGGATCGCGACGCCGGTCATGAACGCGGTGCAGCCGGCTTCCGCCGACGCCGCGAGAACCCGCGCACTGGTCTGTTCGTCGAAAGCGGTACGGGCGTCGGCGCCGATCATGGACAGCTCGGCGTCCGGACGGCGGTCGTAGGGCAGGTCCACCGTGGTCGGAGCGCCTCGCAGCCGCTCGAGGGCTTCCGCGATCCGCGGAGCGAGTTCGCTTTCCGGGATCGGGACCTGCACCAACGCGGGATGGACCGGTTCGGGCAGCAGCACTTCCTCACCCGCCAAGGCCCCGCGATAGAGCTCGCCGATCTCGTCGAGCAGCAGCTTCCGCGACGTCGCGTCGAAGACGATGTGGTGCACGGTCAGGACGAACAGCGTGGTCTCCGGGCCGACGCGGATGAGCTCCGCTCGCGCCGGTGGTTCGTCACCGAGGTCGAAGGGGGTGTAGCAGAGCACCTCGACGAGCCGCTTCAGCTCGTCAGTGGTCCAGTCCTCCGCGACGGCGTCGAGGAAACCGGCCTCCGCGGGCTCGCCGTCGGTCCGGTACTCGACCCGGCGGCGTGTGGTTTCGAGCCGGAATCGCGCACACAGCGCGGGATGCCGTGCCAAAGCCGTGCTGACGGCGTCCGCCAGGACACCGTGGTCGAGCGGTCCGGTGAACTCGATGACCGACGGGATCAAGTACGTCGGCCGCAGCCGATCGATCCGGTCGACGATCCAAATGCCCTGTTGGGTGGGCGTGGCGACATGCCAGAGACTGGCCGATTCAGATGGCATTCTTCTGCCGCTTCCCCCAGTCGGTGAACAGCATTAACAATAGAAAGAAAAGCACAGCGGAAAAGTGGAACCACATTTACGCGGTGGCTGAATTTCCCCCAGAAATCGAACCCCCATTTGCCATCACGACGCTACGAGGGCACCGCTGGGACTGTCAACTCGTCCATTCGTGGACTTCTCACCACCGAGCGACGAAAGCAGTAATTCGGACACCCTTGACACTGCTCGAACACGCATGCTTGACTCGGCCGACATCTGGGGATGAAGCAACGCGGGCAGCAAAGAGCCGCCGGTAAAGTGTTGCGCTGTCAAGGAAGGGCCGCACAAGGACGTCCGGCCCCCGCCACTTGAGCGACAGTCGCTCTCTTATTCATTAGACCATTGGACGCAGTGGTGACTGGGGTGATCGGCGTATGCCGTCACTGTATGCGTTCGGGTTCGGATAAACATCGCGGTTCGTCGTGGAATGAAGGGAACGCGCGCATGACGGTCGAGGACACCACCAGGGGTTGTCCGGTGCATTTCGGTGGCACCGACCTGGTCGACCCTTTCCTGTACGCGGACGGAGACGCGCATTCGATATGGCGTGAACTGCGCGAACAGGACGGGCTGACCTGGCATCAGGTCGACGCCGAACGCGGCTTCTGGTCGGTGGTGAAGTTCGCCGACACCGACTTCGTCATGCGCACCACGGAACTGTTCACCTCCGAACGCGGCACCATGCTCGAACTGCTGGGCATGGACGATCCGGCAGGCGGCAAGCAACTCGTCGTCACCGACCCGCCGCGGCATACGATCATGCAGGCGCGGCTGAAGAAGGCACTCGCGGTCCGCGCGGTGGACAAGCAACGGGACATGGTCCGGGAACTCGTACTCGACCTGATCGCCCCACTGGGTGACGGCGGCGTCTTCGATTTCGCGCAGGCCATGATGACCATGCCGATGGCGGTCACCGGGCGGATGATCGGTCTGCCCGAAGAGGACTGGCCGTGGCTGACGAAGCTCACGAGTGCCTGCGTGGCCGCCGACGATCCCGAGTTCCAGATCGCGGACGGCAAGGACGCGACCCTCGCCGCCGCGCACCGGGAACTGTTCGTCTACTTCCAGGACCTGGTGTCGTTCCGGCGTGATCACCTCAGCGACGACCTGCTCAGCGTGCTGATCTCGACCGAGTTCGAGGGCAGGCACATGTCGTCGAGCGAGATTGTGGCGAACTGCTACAGCCTGCTCCTCGGCGCGAACGTGACGACGCCGCACGCGCCGAACTTCGTGTTCGCGGAGTTCATCGAATCCGGCGTTCTCGAGGACTGGACGCGGCATCCGGAGACCGGGCAGACCGCCGTCGAGGAGGCGCTGCGCTGGTCATCGCCGGTCAACCACATGCTGCGTTACGCCACCGAAGACGTCGTCATGCGCGACACGAAGATCGCCGCCGGCGACGCCGTCGTCGTCTGGCTCGGTTCGGCGAACCGCGACGAAGAACAGTTCCCGGACGCGGACACCTTCGACATCCGGCGCAAACCGAACAAGCACCTCGCGTTCGGCATCGGGCCGCACTACTGCGTCGGGCACAGCGTGGCGCGGATGAGCATCCGGATCCTGTTCGAGGAACTGCTGAGCCGGTTCCACGACTTCGCCCCGGCGGGCAAGCCGGAGCGGATCACGTCGAATTTCGTATCCGGGTACAAACGGGTGCCGATCACCGCCGCGCAGCGATAGCAAAGGTCCCTTGCTCTCTTTTCGCAGGTCAGCGGGCACGAGGAGAGCAAAGGTCCCTTGCTACCCCTGCGGCCGCACGAACGGGAACAGCACCGTCTGCCGGATCGACGCGCCGGTCAGCATCATCAGCAGCCGGTCGACGCCGATGCCGAGTCCGCCGGTCGGGGGCATGCCGTGTTCGAGCGCGAGCAGGAAGTCCTCGTCCAGTTCCATCGCCTCGACGTCCCCGCTCGCCGCGCGTAGCGACTGGGCCTCCAGCCGCCGCCGTTGTTCGAGCGGGTCGGTCAGTTCGGTGTAGGCCGTGCCGACCTCGGAGCCGAACGCGATCAGGTCCCAGCGTTCGGCCAGCCGCGGATCCACGCGGTGCTGCCTGGTCAGCGGCGACACGTCGGTCGGGTAGTCGGTGTAGAAGGTCGGCAGCACCGTCGCGCCTTCGACGAGGTGCTCGTGCGCCTTCAGCACGAGGTCGCCGTGGCCGGCCTCCTCGTTCACCGGCACCCCGGCGGCGCGGCACAGCCGCCGGAGTTCCTCGACCGGCGTCCCCGCGTCGATTTTCGCCCCGATCGCCGCGGAAACGGCTTCGTGCACCGGGATCACCGGCCAGTCACCGGAGATGTCGTACTCGACGACCTTCCCGTCCGGCCCCGGACGGCGCACGACCTGCGCGCCGTACGCGGCCTCCGCGGCGTGCTGCACGAGTTCGCGGGTCAGCGTCCGCATCGTGTTGTAGTCGGCATACGCCTGATACGCCTCCAACATGGTGAATTCGGGGTTGTGCGTCGCGTCGACACCTTCGTTGCGGAAGTTCCGGTTCAGCTCGAAAACCCGCTCGATCCCGGCAACACACAACCGTTTCAGGTACAGCTCAGGCGCGATCCGCAAGTACATCCGCATGTCGTAGGCGTTGATGTGGGTGATGAACGGGCGCGCGTTGGCGCCGCCGTGCACGGTCTGCAGCATCGGCGTCTCGACTTCGAGGTAGTCGCCCTGGTGCAGCCGCTCCCGCACCGCCCGCACCACGGTCGACCGCATCCGCAGCATCGCCGTCGAATCCGGGTTCACCGCGAGGTCGAGGTAACGCTGCCGCACCCGCGTCTCCGGGTCGGTGAGGCCCTTTCGCTTGTCCGGCAACGGATGCAGGCTCTTCGCCGTAACCGTCCACTCGTCGACGAGCACGGAAAGCTCACCACGTCGCGACGTCACGACCTGCCCGCTCACGCCCACATGGTCACCGAGGTCGACGCCACGCCGCCAGCCGCCGGGGTCGAGCACGGAGGCGTCGAGCATCAGCTGGATCTCACCGCTGAAGTCCTTGATCCGGGCGAAACAGAGCCCGCCGAGGTTGCGCATCGCCAGCACCCGGCCGGCGATCCGGACGCGGTGGCCGGTGTGGCTGTCCGGGTTCAGGTCGCCGAACTTCGCGACGACCTCGCCGAGCAGATCCTCGCGCGCGAAGCCGACCGGATAGGGGTCGATTCCGGCCTCTCGCAAGCGATCCAGCTTCGCCATCCGCACACGGACTTGGTCGGGGCGCCGCACTTGTTTCGGCGCGGGGGTGGCCGCGTTCGCGTCGATGCGGTGCACTTCGGCGACGAACTCGTCGGTGACCGTCTCCAGTTTCAGTGCCCGCGCGGACCGGCCGGTCGGGACGAAGCCTTCGAGTGCGCCGGCGACGATGCCGACCCGCGGCAGCCGCCGGGCCGAGGAGTAGCAGAGGAACCGCGGTTCCCAGTCAGGCCCGTATTTGGCGTTGGACCGGTAGAGCGATTCCAGCTGGAAGAACCGCGACGCCATGCTGAGGACACCACGCCACGCGCGCAACACCGGCCCGGCGCCGATCCGCTCGCCCTCGGAGAAGACGGCGCGGAACATCGCGAAGTTCAGCGAGATCCGCTGGGCGCCCAAACGCGAACTCGCCGCCACGACCTCGGCGATCATGTACTCGTTGAGCCCGTTTTCGGCGTCGCGGTCGCGCCGCATCAGGTCGAGCGAAAGGCCCCGGCGGCCCCACGGGACGAACGACAGCATGCCGCGAAGCTCGCCCTGGGCGTCGTACGCCTCCACCATCACGCTGCGGCCGTCGCTCGGATCGCCGAGCCTGCCGAGCGCCATCGAAAACCCGCGTTCGGTCTCCGCACCACGCCACTGCTGCGCCTGCAGCAGCAACCACGCCATCTCCTCGACCGGGATTTCGCTGTGACGCCGGACTTTTGTGGTGTAACCGGCCCGTTCGATCCGTTTGACCGCTTGCCGGACCGATCGGCGTTCCGGCCCGGCGAGGCTGAAGTCCCGGACGTCGAGTACCGCTTCGTCCCCGATTTCCAGTGCGCGCAGTCCCGCGTCGGCATAGGTCTTCGCGCCGCGTTCGCTCGCGCCGAGCACGCCGGGGGTCCAGCCGTAGGTGCGTGCTTCGTTGAGCCAAGCGCGGACCGCGTCGGGCCAGGCGTCGGGATCGCCGATGGGATCGGCACTCGCGACGCTGGTACCCGCGAGTACGCGATAGGCCACGGCGGCGCGGCCGTTCGGCGAGAAGACGACACTCTTCTCGCGCCGGGTGGCGAAATAGCCCAAAGAGTCGTCTTCGCCGTGTTCGGCGAGAAGGCGGCGTACGCGTAGTTCTTCCTCGTCTGTCCTCAAGCGACGGCTGCGTACGCCGCGGAAAAGCGTGTACAGCGCGGCTGTCGCGACGGCGGTCGCGCTGAGGTCGAGCACGAGGTCGAGCCAGGCGGGTCCTTCGCCGATGCCGACGCGGCGCAGCTGGATGTTCTCGCCGGTCGTGTGGTTGACGGCCCAAGCGAACCGCTCCCAGGTGTCCGCGAGGCGGCCGGGGAAGGCTTCGCTCAGGCCCCAGCCGACGAGGATGACCGCGGCCAGCCCGCCGAACAGCATGGTGAGGCCGTCGCGCCACGCACTCGGTGCGAGCCGGGCGGGGAACGCGGGCCGCAGGATCCAGAGGAGCGCGATCATGCCGATCGAGATCACGTCGGCGATGGCCAGCACCCACACCTGGTGCGGGATGTGCCGTACCTGCCAAGGACCCAGTTTCAGCAGGTCCGGCCACCACAGCAAGGCGGCTTGGAAGGCCAGGGTCACCATCAGGCCGCCGACCTGGAACAGCAGCAACGTGTAGAGGGCCGCGCGTTTGCGGCGGCGGAGCGCGGCGCCGAGGACGACGAGCAGCAGGACGATCACGAGGCTCGCGTTCGTCGGGATGCTCAGCGCGGAGAAGGCGATGTCGCCGGCCTTCAGCACCGGGCCCTTCACGCCACCGGCGAGGAGCAGGACCACCGAGAACACGGCCGCGAACTGCACGAGGGTGGCGACGATGCCGCCCGCCCTCGCCTTCCACGGCGAGACACGGCTCGCTGGGTTTCCCATACTGGCCTTTCGCGGTACACACAGGTGATCGACAGCTGCACTACTTGACGTCACACAGCCCTGTGTGGTTGTCAACGAGCATCATCCTCTCGTCTCAATTTCGTCGTCCGCGGGCGTGACGCTGCGTCGACACCGCGGTGTGAAGCTGGTCGCACGACCTTGGGGACGTCATCCCCACGTGCCACGCTTTGACTTGTTCCAGCTCCACGACCCGGGGACCTCTTCGAGGCCTCGAGGGAAGGACGGTCGACAAGGATGTCTGCCACTGAAAAGGACACCGGTGAACTCGCCGCCCCATACGGGACCGGCGCCGCGCCCCAAGCCGCATCCGGGAAGAAAGTGCGGGTTCATCACCTTCGCGAGATGAAGGAGCGCGGCGAAACCTGGCCGATGCTCACCGCCTACGACATGTATACCGCCGCACTGTTCGACGGGGCAGGTATTCCTGTGCTGCTCGTCGGGGATTCCGCGGCCAACAACGTCTTCGGTTACGACACGTCACTTCCGGTGACCGTGGACGAACTGCTCCCCCTGGTCCGCGCGGTGACCCGCTCGGTGAAGCGGGCGCTGGTCGTGGCCGATCTGCCGTTCGGCTCGTACCAGCTCTCACCGCAGCAGGCGCTGGAGACTTCGGTGCGATTCATGAAGGAAGGCCGCGCACACGCGGTGAAACTCGAAGGCGGGCGGAAGTTCGCCCCGCACGTCGAGGCACTGACGTCGGCCGGTGTCCCCGTGATGGGACATATCGGATTCACGCCGCAGAGTGAACACAATCTGGGCGGCTACCGAGTCCAGGGACGCGGCGAAGCGGCCGAAGCGCTGCTCGCCGACGCGCTGGCTCTGGAAGAGGCAGGCGCCTTCTCGGTCGTCATGGAGATGGTGCCCGCCGAAGCGGCGAAGCGGGTCACGCACGAACTCACCATCCCGACCGTCGGCATCGGCGCCGGGCCCGACTGCGACGCGCAGGTGCTCGTCTGGCAGGACATGGCCGGGCTTCGGACCGGCAAGACACCTCGGTTCGTGAAGAAGTACGCCGATCTGGCTGGAGTGCTCGCGGGCGCCGCGACGGCGTTCGCGGAAGACGTCCGGCGGGGCGAATTCCCGGCTTCGGAGCACTCTTTCCACGACTGACCCTTCCCTGACCTGCAGGAAGGGAGCAAGGGACCTTTGCTATCACTTTCCAAAAGAGAGTGATAGCAAAGGTCCCTTGCTCCCTTTTAGGGGTGGTCCGTGCGGGTCGAACCCTCCTTTAGTTGTTCACCTATATGAACTTCAATCATGTCCTTGACTAGCGTTCGGAAGCTGCCTTACGGTCTAGCCGTCGCCGCCACGACCGAGCTTTCGATCCCTCGACGAGGAGGACAACGGATGCGTGTTCGTGAGCGGGTTCTGGCCATCGCGGCCGGTGCCGCTGTGCTGTCGACGCTGGCGGCGTACCCCGCACAGGCCGCGACAGTCCGCGTAGGCACTTCGGCGGAACTGACGTCCGCTCTCGCTTCGGTCACTCCGGGCACCGTCATCGAGCTCGCGGCCAACACGACCTTCACCGGCAACTTCAAGGCGGCGAAGAGCGGCACCTCCGGCAGCCGGATCACGCTGAAGGGACCGCGAAGCGCCGTCGTCAAGGCTGCGGCCGGTCGCACGCTCGAACTGACCGGTAGCTACTGGAACCTGACCGGCTTCACCATCACCGGCGGCCAGAAGGGCCTGATGGCGACCGGCGTCAAGAACACCGTCGTCGACGGCATCAAGGTCACCGCCGTCGGCCACGAAGGTATCCACTTCCAGTACACGAGCACCGACAACGTCGTGAAGAACTCCGAGGTGACCGATACCGGCCGCGAGTACGCGGGCTACGGCGAAGGCATCTACTTCGGCTCCGCGACAAGCAACTGGCCCGGCGGCACACCCGACCGAAGCGACCGCAACAAGGCGCTCGGCAACAAGATCGGCCCGAACGTGCGTGCCGAGTCGATCGACATCAAGGAAGGGACCACCGGCGGCGAGCTGCGCGGGAACGTCTTCGACGGGACCGGGCAGAGCGGCGAGCACTTCGCCGACAGTTGGGTGGACCTGAAAGGCAACAACTACGTGGTCGCGGACAACCGGGGCAGCAAGGTCTTCGTGCACAACGCGACCTACGGCGGCTTCGAGGTCCATGTCCAGCTGGACGGCTGGGGCCGCGACAACACCTTCTCCGGCAACACCGCGGACGTACAGTCCGGCTACGCGTACGGCTTCTACCTCGTGAAGGCAGCTACGGGGAACAAGGTCTGCGCGAGCAACAAGGTGACCGGCGCCGGGAAGGGATTCGCGAACGTGGCCGCCACGGCGGGCTGCTGACGCGACCGAAGACCGGGGGCCCGCTCAGCCCGGCGGCGGGGGCGGGCCCCCACCCTTCGGACACTCGCCGATTCGGGCAGAGTGTCGGTATGGACGATCTGTACCCGCCGATCCACGTACGCGCCGAGGGATTGCTCGACGTCGGCGACGGGCACCGGATCTACTGCCAGGAGGCAGGGAATCCGGACGGAAAACCGGTGGTCGTCCTGCACGGAGGCCCTGGTAGCGGCATCTCCCCGATGGCGCGGCGGCATTTCGACCCTAAGGCCTACCGGATCATCTTGTTCGACCAGCGCGGCACCGGAAAGAGCACACCGCATATCAGCGAGCCGGACGTCGACCTGTCGGTCAACACCCTCTGGCACCTCGTCTCGGACATGGAAAAGCTGCGCGAACGGCTGAATCTTGACCATTGGCAGGTCTTCGGCGGCTCCTGGGGCGCGACCCTCGCACTCGCCTACGCCGAAACCCACCCGAGCCGGGTCAGTGAACTCATCCTGCGCGGCGTCTTCACCGTGCGCGGCAGCGAACTCGACTGGATTTACGGCGGTGGCGCGGCGAACCTCTTCCCGCGCGAATGGGAAGCGTTCCTCGCGCCGATCCCCGAAGAGCGCCGGGACAACCCGATGTCGGCCTACCGCGAGCTCGTCTACCACTCCGATCAGGCGATCCGGGAACGTGCGGCTGTCGCTTGGAGTACCTGGGAGGGTGCGACGGTGTGCCTGCGCCCGGATCCTGCCTTCCACAACCAGTACGCGTCGCCGGACTTCGCTGTCACGTTCGCCCGGCTCGCGCTGCACTACTTCTGTCATGGGGCGTGGCTTGAGGACGGGCAGTTGATTCGGGAAGCCGGGAAGCTGTCCGGGATCCCGGGCGTGATCGTGCAGGGCCGGTACGACGCGGTATGTCCTCCGGTGACGGCTTACGAACTGCACCGGGCTTGGCCGGACTCGAAGCTGGAGCTGGTGGAGGCGGCCGGCCACGCGGTGACGGATCCGGGAATGCTGGCCGCGCTCCGGGCCGCGACGGACGCGTTTCGGTCGGCTTGACCGACGGCTACCCGAAACGGCGACCAACGCCCCAGAAATCCGGGTTCGATGCGGAGCACTCGCCAACACGACTCAAGGCGCCAGTCAGCAGAGACAGCGCCCAAGCCGATGACCTACCAGCACCACCCGTCCCACAATTTCATTTCGTCAAGGGACATTTCTCTTCTGGTCATCAACCTGAGTGCATCGCCGAAGTTTTCACCTAGACGCCAACGGGGGCACACCTTTTCACCGAGTCGCTCCGACACTTCGTGCGCGAGTTCAAGATCACCTGTCCGGACAAGCCGTTGCGCCGGGTCTTGGCAGTAGCGATCTCAGCACCATTCGGGTCTCAACTCTCTTTGAGCGCCTGATTGATACAGTCGATTCCCGCGGACTTTCCGTGCCAAAGCTCTCTGTCCGACACAGGTACTCGATCAAGCGGGGCCTGCAGACGGGAGATGTCGTATCTCGGCTTCCCTGCCGCAGGTGTGTCATGAAAGGGGCTTTCCTGACGTTTTTTGTCCTGAAAGACCCTTTCATGACACACGCTCGGCCCCGGAGCACCCTGACGCTCCCGGCTCGACACTTCGGCGAGGGGCCGCGGACGCCGAGTGCCCCCAATGCGGCATTGGGGACGCTGAGCGTCTCCAATGTGACATTGGGGGCGTGCCCGCCCGGGAGCCCGCCCCGAGCAACGCACCCCACCGACACCCCACCCAGCGCGTGAAGGCCCCCTTCCCTCGACTCAGCCGAGGGAAGGGGGCCTTCACGCGCTTACAAGCTCACTTAGCGGCCTGAACGCCCTTCGCGTAGTCATCCGCCAGGCCGAACACCTTCCGCGCGTACTCCGTCGAGTTGTTGTACGACAGAATCCCCTGCCACCACCCCGACGCGGCCGACATGTCGCGATTGCCGACGCACAGGTATCGCGCCGCCGCCAGCGTCGCGTCGTCGATCTGCTGCGGGTCGCCCACCAACGGCGAGTACAACCTCCCGACCGGCAAGCGCAGTGACTTCCAGTTCGGCTACATCGCCTATAACGGAGCGATCGAAGACCATCGGAACTGAGTGAATAGAGCGCCGGTGCGGCTTTCGGGCCGCAGCGGCGTTTTTCATAGCCGCCCACCGGAAGTCGTATCGCCCGAAAGGCGTTGCGCCAGGTAGACCGGGATCGTCGAAGCCAGAATCAGCACCGCCGCGACGACGTTGACGATCGGTGCTTGGTTCGGCCGGAAAAGGTTGTTCAGGATCCAGATCGGCAGGGTCTCCAGGCCGGTCCCGAGGGTGAACGTCGTGACGATGATTTCGTCGAACGACAACGCGAAGGCCAGGAGGCCGCCGGCCAGCAGGGCCGAGCGCAGCATCGGGAACGTCACCAGCCGGAACGTCGTGAGGCCGTCGGCGCCGAGGTCCATCGACGCCTCTTCGAGGTTGCCGCCCATCCGCCGCAGCCGCGCGACGACGTTGTTGAACACCACCACGATGCAGAAGGTCGCGTGCGCGACGATCGCGGTGAACAGGCCGAGGTCGACGCCGAGGATCGTCCGGAAGGCGTTGTTCAGCGCGATACCGGTGACGATGCCGGGCAGCGCGATCGGCAGGATGATCAGCAGTGACACCTGGTTGCGGCCGAAGAACCGGTAGCGCTGCAACGCGAACGCCGCCATCGTGCCGAGTACCAAGGCGATCGCGGTCGACGCGAGTCCTGCTTGGACACTCGTCCACAACGCGTTCAGCGCACCTTCGTTCGCCGCGGCCCGCGCCCACCATTCGAGGGTGAAGCTCGACGGCGGCCAGCCGAACGTCGTGTCCGCGTTGAAGGAATTCAGCAGTACCACCAGCAGCGGGAAGTAGATCACCGCGAGCCCGAGCACGAGTGCCGCGAGCAGCAGGTACTTGGTCGTCCGGGAAAGCCGCATCACGCGCTCCTACAGGTTGTCCAGCGCGCCCGTGCGGCGCACGGCGGCGAGATAGGCGAGCATGATCACCACGGGCACGGTCGCGACGGTGGCCGCGAACGGCAGGTTGTTGGCCGCGCCGATGTTGTCGTAGACGACGTTGCCGAGCATCTGCGAGGTGCCGCCGACGATCTTCACCGCGATGTAGTCGCCCAGCGACAACGAAAACGTGAAGATCGACCCGGCGACGACGGCCGGGAACGTCACCGGCAGGACCACCGACCGAAAAGTCCTGAACGGCCGGGCGCCGAGGTCGCCGGAAGCGTCCACCAGCGAGTTGGGCAGCCGCTCCAGACCCGCGTAGATCGGCAGGATCATGTACGGCAGCCACAGGTATGACAACGTGATCACGGTGGCGAGCACCCCGTAGCCGGGGGTGTCAAGGCCGAACGGGTTCAGCAGCCAGTGCAGGACTCCGTTGCCGGACAACATGGAGCGCCACGCGTACGCCTTCACCAGGTAGCTCGCCCACAGTGGGGTCATCACCGCGATCACCAGGAGACGTCGTGCCCTCGGCGAGGCGAATTTCGCCATGTAGAACGCCATCGGGAAGGCGATGACCGCCGTGATGACCGTGACCAGCGCGGCGATCCCGACCGTCCGCAGCGTGATCGTGCGGTAGACGGCGTCACTGAACAGGGTGACGAAGTTGTCCAGCGACCATTCGGTGACGACCTGGCCGGTGAAGACGTCGGTGTGCCAGAACGCGGTCACGAACAGGGCTGCGAGGGCGCCGAGGTAGGCGAGGCCCAGCCACAGCATCGGCGCGGACAGCAGCATTCCCAGCCGCAGCCTGGGTTTCCGGTACAGGAAGGCGGAGGCTTTCCGCCTCGGCGAATCGAGTGTGGTCGTCATGGTCGTCACCTCGCGGAGGATGGGACCGGGAGCGGACGGCGTTGGGGGGCACCACCGCCCGCTCCCGGAGTTCGGGAGGTCAGCCCTTGATCTCGGTCCAGGCGCGCGTCCACTCGCCGTAGTCCTTGCACTTGACGTCGGTGCGGCCGTCGAGGCACTGCGCGATCGGCGTCGTCCAGTAGGCGATCTTCGCGGCGTACGCGGCGTCACCGGCGTGGAAGGTGTCGCAGTGCGCCTTTTCCTTGGTTTCGGTGCAGGCCTTGGGGTTCGAGGGCGATTCACCGAAGTATTCGGCGACCTGGGCGTTGGCCTTCGGGCTCACGATGTGGTTCATCCACTTGTAGGCACACGTCTTGTGCGGGGACTTCGCCGACACCATCCAGGTGTCCGACCAGCCTGTCGCACCCTCGGACGGCAGCACGGATTCGACCGGCGCACCCTCGCTCTTGGTCAGGTTCACCGTCACCTGCCAGGCCGTGCCGAGGACGGCGTCGCCGCTCTTGAGTGCCTGGCTTTCCTTGAGGTAGTCCGACCAGTACTCGCCGACCATCGGGCGCTGCTGCTTGAGCAGGCCGACCGCGGCCTGGAACTGCTTGTCGTCCAAGGCGTACGGGTTCTTGATGCCGAGTTCCGGCTGGTGATTCCGCAGGTACAGGGCGGCGTCGGCGATGTAGATCGGCGAGTCGTAGGCGCTGATCTTGCCCTTGTAGGGGCTGTTCGCGTCGAACATCACCGACCACGAGGTCGGCGCCGGGGTCACCTTGTCGGTCCGCCAGGTGAGCAGGTTCGCACCCCAGCCGTGCGGTACGCCGTAGGCCACGTTGTGCACGCTGTTCCAAGGGCGGTTCTTGAGGAAGTCGAAGACGTCGGCGTAGTTCGGCACGAGGGCGGTGTTCACCGGTTCGACGTCACCGGACGCGATGAGCCGCAGCGAAGCGTCACCGGAGGCGGAGATGACGTCGTACTGCCCGGTCTTCATCAGGCTCACAGCCTCGTCGGACGTACCGAACGCCTTGACGTTGACCTTGCAACCGGTCTCTTTCTCGAACGGCGTGACCCAGTCGACGGCCGGATCGTTCGAGCCGTTCTCCGCGTAGCCGGGCCAGGCCAGCACGTTGACCTGGCCTTCCGGCTGGCCGAGCTGGGCGAGCGCGTCGAGTTTCGGCGGGGTGAAGCCCTGTCCGCCAGGCGCGGCGGCGGTGGAGTTCGAACCGGAGGTGCCGCAGGCGGCCACGAGCAGGCCGGCGCCGAGCAGCCCGGCGAGCGCGAGTTTCCTGTTCTTCATTGAACAACCTTTCGGTGCTGGGGCTAGGCGGGGACTCGGAAACTGTGTTCGTGCCACCAGCTCAGGCGGACGCGGCCGCCCTCGAAGGCCGCGGGCTCGGCGGTGTTCTGCCGGACCACGGAAAGCTGGCCGCCCGCGTCGAGCGTGACCTCGTAGCGCACGGTCGCGCCCGCGTAGACGGTGTTCGTGACGGTGCCGGTGGCACTGGTCTCGCCGACCTCCGCCGACTTCGAGAGATCGCCGTCGACGCGGATCTTTTCCGGGCGGATGCTGAAGACGCCGGGTTTCCCGATGATGTTCTCGGCGCCGCTGCCACTGAGCAGGTTCGAAGTGCCGACGAATCCGGCGACGAACGCCGACGCGGGCCGCTCGTACACCTCGACCGGCGAACCGACCTGTTCGATGCGGCCGGCGTTGAACACCGCGATGCGGTCGCTCATCGTCAGCGCCTCGTCCTGGTCG
Source organism: Amycolatopsis sp. NPDC051071 (assembly GCF_040682875.1). Taxonomy (NCBI): domain Bacteria; kingdom Bacillati; phylum Actinomycetota; class Actinomycetes; order Pseudonocardiales; family Pseudonocardiaceae; genus Amycolatopsis; species Amycolatopsis sp. NPDC051071. The sequence goes on from NZ_JBFBBY010000046.1 coordinate 29,890, forward strand.
TGGGTGACGAAGATGAAGGTGATGCCGACGTCGCGCTGGATCTGCTTGAGCTCGGTCTGCATGGTGTGGCGCAGTTTCAGGTCGAGTGCGCCGAGTGGTTCGTCGAGCAGGAGCACCTTGGGCCGGTTCACCAGTGCTCTCGCGAGTGCGACCCGCTGGCGCTGGCCGCCGGAGAGCTGATCCGGTTTGCGCTCGCCGAACTCGCCGAGCCGCACGGTCTCCAGCGCTTCCTTCGCGCGCTGACGCCGCTCCGCGCGGGGGACACGTTTCACCCGAAGGCCGTACTCGACGTTCTGCCGGACGGTCATCTGCGGGAAGAGGGCGTAGTCCTGGAAGACGGTGTTGACGTCGCGGTCGAACGGCGCGAGACGGCTGACGTCGCGGCCGTGCAGTTCGATCGTGCCCGCCGTCGGCAGTTCGAAGCCGGCGATCATGCGGAGCACGGTCGTCTTGCCGGAACCGGACGGGCCGAGCATCGAGAAGAACTCGCCGGGCGGGATGTCCAGATCGACGCCGTCGACCGCGTGGACCTGGCCGAACTCCTTGCGCAACCCGCGCAGCCGGATGGCCGGGCCCTCCTCGCCCTCGGAAGTGATAGCAAAGGTCCCTTGCTCCCCCGGCGCGGAGGTGGGGAGCGCTTGATGAGGCATGGCGTGCCTTTCGATGGTCGTCACAGCGCGCTCATCACGTGCTTGACGCGGGTGTAGTCCTCGAGTCCGTAGAGCGAGAGGTCCTTGCCGTAGCCGGACCTTTTGAAGCCGCCGTGTGGCATTTCGGCGACCAGCGGGATATGCGTGTTGATCCACACGCAGCCGAAGTCGAGCTTTCCGGCCAGTCGCATCGCCCGCTGGTGGTCGGTGGTCCACACCGACGACGCGAGCGCGTACTCGACGCCGTTGGCCGCGGCGAGTGCTTCGGTTTCGGAGCCGACGCGCTGGACGGTGATGACCGGGCCGAACACCTCCGTCTGGCTGATCTCGTCGTCCTGGCGGACGCCGGAGATCACGGTCGGTGCGTAGAAGTACCCCTCGTCCCCGACTCGTTTACCTCCACAGTGGACTGTCGCGTGCGCGGGCAGCCGGTCGACGAGACCGGCGACCCGGTCGAACTGGGCGGCGTTGTTGAGCGGGCCATAGCTGACCGACGTGTCGTCGGGTCTGCCGGTGGTGGTCGCCCGCGCCTGCCTGATGAGCGCCGTGACGAACGCGTCGTGGACCCCGCCCTCGACCAGGACGCGGGTCGCCGCGGTGCAGTCCTGCCCCGCGTTGAAGTAACCCGCGGCGGCGATTCCCTCGGCGGCCGCTTCGATGTCGGCGTCGGCGAAGACCAGTACAGGCGCCTTGCCGCCGAGTTCGAGGTGGACGCGCTTCACGTCCTTCGCCGCCGAAGCGGCGACTTCGGTTCCGGCGCGTACGGACCCGGTGATGGACACCATCGCGGGAATCTCGTGCTCGACCAGCGACCGACCGGTGTCGCGGTCGCCGCAGATCACGTTGAGCACGCCCGGCGGCAGGAATTCCGCGCAGATCTCGGCGAGGAGCAGGGTCGACGCGGGCGTCGTGTCGGCCGGTTTGAGCACCACCGTGTTCCCCGCCGCGAGCGCGGGCGCGATCTTCCAGACCGCCATGAGGAGCGGGTAGTTCCACGGCGTAACCTGCGCGCACACGCCGACCGGTTCTCGGCGCACGAAAGAGGTATGCCCTTCCATGTACTCGCCGGCCGACCGTCCTTCCAGGACCCGCGCGGCACCCGCGAAGAACCGCAACTGGTCGACGATCATCGGCAGTTCTTCGGCCGCGGTGAGCGCGACCGGCTTGCCGGTGTTCGCCGACTCGACGAGCACGAGGCCGTCGGCGCGCGCCTCGACGGCGTCGGCGATCTTCAGCAGCGCGAGCTGGCGCTGCGCGGGCGTGGTGTCGCGCCACTGTTCGAAAGCGGTGGCCGCGACCCTGAGCGCGCGGGCGACGTCCTCGGCGCCGGCGACGGCGGCGGAACAGTACGGGCGGCCGGTGACGGGATCGATGATGTCGGCGACCTTGCCCGACGCGGATCCGGCGTACTCACCGCCGATGAAGTGCTTCAGCTGCTGCACGAGAGCTCCTGGCTACTGGGCCTGGGGGCGTGAGGCGATAGCAAAGGTCCCTTGCTCCCTTTTGGGGCGGCGAGGGAGCTAAAACATATAAGTCCATAGGTTAGATGACAAGACGATGGGGCAAGATTGGTTCCATCGGGTAGCGGTACGGGCGAAGGGCCACCATGCGTAAGGGGTTGTCGCACAGCGCGCGGTCAGCGATGTTCGCGCCGCTCGATCAGATCGGGCGGGCGGAAGCGGTCGCCGCGCGGCTGGTCGACGCCATCACGCTCGGCCTGCTGGCCGACTCGGAACAGCTGCCGAGCGAAGCCGAACTGGCCGCCCAGTTCGGCGTCTCCACCGTGACCGTTCGCGAAGCGCTGGTCGCCTTGCGGCAGCAGGGACTCGTCGAAACCCGGCGCGGGCGAGGCGGCGGAAGCTTCGTGAAGACGCCTGCCAACCCTTCGGCCGCTTCGTGGCGAGAACGCCTTCGTACGGTTTCGCTGTCCGACTTGCGTGACGTCGGCGACCACTACCTGGCCATCGCCGGCGCCGCGGCCAAACTCGCCGCCGAGCGGAGTTCACCCGAGGACATCGAGCGGCTCGAACTGGCGACCAAGGACATCCGCGTCGCGACCGGCACGGAGGCCTCGCGTGCCGAACGCCAGTTCCACCTCGAAGTCGCCGCCGCCGCGCAGTCGCCCCGGCTCACCAGGGAAGAAGTACAGCTTCAGAGTGAACGCGGCGGTCTACTCTGGTTGCCGTTGGAACCCCACGGGACCCGCGAGAACGCCTACGCCGAACACCTCGCGATCACCGCCGCCATCGCGGAGGGGGACGGCGAGCTGGCCAGGAAGCTCACCGAGGAGCACATCCTCGAGGCGATAGACCGGCTGGCGGACGTGCATTTAGACCTTCTGGCCCCTTAAGCTGCGGCATCCGCGCATCCGAGGTGAGCATCGTGAACGACACACAGTCCGCCGGTTCCGAGGTCGTCGAACAGGTATCCACACTGGTCGAGGATGTCTTCGGCAGGCTGAAGCCGGTTCTGGCCGGCGCCGAAGGGCTTTTGGCCGAATCCGCCGATGCCACCGCCGGCGACCTGACCCGGCTCCGGCCGCAGGTCTTCGACGTCCTCGGCGGCCTTGTCGTCGGCGCCGGGTTCGTCAGCGCGCCGAACACACTGGCCGATCAGGAATTCGGCTTCGAATGGTGGACCGAGACCGCGGGTGACGAACCGGCCCAGCTGATCATCAGCCTCGACCCGGACAGCGACAACTTCCTCGACTACACGCGTCAGTCGTGGTTCACCGTGCCGCGTGACACCGGCCGCCGCCACATCAACGGCCCCTACGTCGACTATCTCTGCACCGACGAGTACACGCTGACCTTCACGGTCCCCGTCCAGCGGAACGGGACGTTCGCCGGGGTCGTCGGTGCGGACATCCACGTGCGCGAGGTCGAGCGCCTGCTGCAGCCGAAACTCCGCGCGCTCGGTGGCCGCGCGGCACTGGTCAACGCGCAGGGCAGGGTGATCGTGTCGAACAACGCACGGCAGGCGACCGGTTCGCTGGTCCGCGACGTCGACATCCCGGCGTGGTGGTCCGCCGGCGCGAAACCGGTCACGACCGAGCACGGCACCGCACTCCGCCGGTGCGGTGACTCGCCGATCGCGTTGGTCAGGTCCGAGCGCTGACCTGCAGTGCGAGCCAGAATTCGGCGCGCACGCCAGGGGAATCGAGGTCGCGGCCGGTCAGTTCGGCGACCTTGCGCATCCGGTTGCGCAAGGTATGCCGGTGGACGCCGAGCCGCGCCGACGCCAGATCCCAGTGACCGTGGTGTTCGAGCCAGCACGTCAAGGAGGTCACCAGCTCGCCCCGTCCGGTTTCGTCGTGCTGACGCAGTGGTGCCAGCAGGCTGTCCGAAAACGTTTGTGCCGCTTGGGAATCGACCATCTCCAGGAAACCGCGCCCGGCGTGTTCGGAGAACCGGACGAGTTCGATCCGCTCGGCCTTCGCCGCTTCCGCCGCCTGCGTCGCCTGGCGGAGCGCGGCCGGGAAATCCACTGTGGACACCGGATCGGAAAGCCCGGCGTGCAACCCGCCGACACCGGTGGCCAGCCGCGTGACCGTGTCCACGGCCCCCAGCGCGATCACGAACGCCCCGGACTCCCCGAAGAACATCCGCTCCCCCAAGGCTTCCGCGTCGAGTGTGTCGGCGAGCGTGTGGCGCGCCCCGGCGGGACCCGTGACGGCCAGTACCCGCCACGGCGGTTCCGGAGCACCTCCCCAGAGCGTCTTCATCGTCCGCGTGGCAAGTTCGGTGTGCCCGGCGGCGAGCAGGTCGCACAGTCCCGACCGCAAGTGCCGCAACGCGGCGGCGTGTTCCCGGTTCTGTTCCAGCGCAAGGGAAAGCAGCGAAACAGCGGTGTTGACGATATGCTGCGCCGCGGCGTCGAGCGGTCCACGGGTCCCGACCACGAGCACGCCGCGTGCCCGGGTATCGAGCGTTTGCAGCACGACCTCGTCCTCCCCCACCGCCGTCACGAGTGTGCCTGCACGCAGGCGGACGAGATCTTCACGCACTTCGTCGACGAAATGCCGTGACGAAGCGGGCGACGCCTCAGTGACGGCGCCCGCGGAATCGAGCAGGAGCACCCAGCCGTCGATCAGCTTGGCCAGTTTGCGGACGACCCCACCCGGGCCACCCTTGCCGACGGCGGTCCGCGTCAGTTCCTGCTGACCCTTGCCGGTGCGCACGAGCGAGGCGTACTCGTCGGCGGCGACCGCGCGGGAGACCGCGCGCGTGATCGCGATGAACGGCGTCTTCCTCGGCACTTCGAGTACCGGGAGCCCGACCTCCTCGGCGGTGTCCACCAAAGACCGCGGGATGGTGTCGTGACTGAGCCCGACGCCGAAACCGAGTCCCGCCACCCCCGCGTCGACGAGCCGCCGGATGTACTCGGGCGAGTTGTCCTCGCCGAGGGCGAGACCGGTGGTCAGCAGCAGTTCGCCGCCTTCGAGAAAGGCCTGCGGATCGGTCAGTTCGGTGGGATGGACCCAGCCGATCGGGCGGTCGAGCCCGGCCTCGGCGGCACGCACGCGCAGGCCGAGCGGGCGTTCGGCCGAGAGAGCGCGGAGCGTCAGTGCCATGTTGTCCAATTCTACGCCCCGATATCGACAAGATGTCGAGCTGACGCGCACCGGCGTGGAACTCATCCTGGAGGGTGAACCCGTCCCTCGCGCCCGCAGGAGTTGGCCGTGACCGTCACCACCGAAACCGCGCGCAGGCTGCGCACCGAGATTCCCGGCCCGGCCTCGCGCGCACTGCAGGAGCGCCGCGCGAGCGTCGTCGCGTCGGGCGTGAGCTCGGTGCTGCCCGTCTACATCACCTCCGCCGAAGGCGGTCTGCTCACCGACGCCGACGGCAACGTCCTGATCGACTTCGGTTCCGGCATCGCGGTGACCAACGTCGGCCACGCCGCCCCCGCCGTGGTGGACCGCGTCCGTGAGCAGGTGGGCCTCTTCACGCACACGTGTTTCATGGTCACGCCGTACGAGGGGTACGTCGAGGTGTGCGAAGCACTCGACAAGCTGACGCCGGGCACCCACGAGAAGCGTTCGGTGCTGTTCAACTCCGGCGCCGAGGCCGTCGAGAACGCGGTGAAGATCGCCCGCGCCGCGACCGGCCGCCAGGCGGTCGTCGTCTTCGACCACGCTTACCACGGCCGCACCAACCTGACGATGGCGCTGACCGCGAAGTCCGTCCCCTACAAGCACGGTTTCGGCCCGTTCGCGCCCGAGGTCTACCGCGTGCCGGGTTCGTACCCGTACCGCGACGGGCTGTCCGGTCCCGAGGCCGCGCGTATCGCCATCGACCGGATCGAGAAGCAGATCGGCGGCGATCAGGTCGCGGCCGTCGTACTCGAACCCGTGCAGGGTGAGGGCGGGTTCATCGAGCCCGCTCCCGGCTTCCTGCCCGCGCTTTCCCGCTGGTGCAGCGAAAACGGTGTCGTCTTCGTCGCCGACGAGGTCCAGACCGGCTTCTGCCGCACCGGCGAGTGGTTCGCGTCCACGCACGAAGACGTCGTGCCGGATCTGATCGCCACCGCCAAGGGTATCGCGGGCGGTCTCCCGCTGGCCGCCGTCACCGGCCGCGCGGAACTGCTCGACGCCGTCCCGCCGGGCGGGCTCGGCGGGACCTACGGCGGTAACCCGATCGCGTGTGCCGCGGCGCTCGGCTCGATCGAGATCATGCGCCAGGAGAACCTCGCGGCGTCGGCGAAGCGCATCGAGGACACCGTGCTGCCGCGACTGCGGGCGCTGGCCGAGGAGACCGGCGTGATCGGCGACGTCCGCGGCCGCGGCGCGATGCTGGCCGCCGAATTCGTCAAGCCGGGCACCACCGAACCCGACGCGGACCTGACCAAACGCGTCGCACAGGCCTGCCACCAGGCAGGCGTCGTCGTCCTCACCTGCGGCACCTACGGCAACGTCGTCCGCCTGCTGCCGCCGCTGTCCCTGTCCACCGAACTGCTCGACGAGGGCCTGTCCGTTCTCGAGCACGCTGTCCGCACGGAGGCTTCCAAGTGACTACATCTTCAAAAGGCTCGAGCCCCTTTTGGGTAGCCGGAAAGCCGGTCACCAGCGACGAGACCGCCGTCGTCCGTCACTCCTTCGACGGAAGTGAAGCGGGCGCGCACCACGTCCCGTCCGCTTCGGACATCGAAACCGCGGTCCAGGCCGCGCACGACGTCCAGGACGACTTCGCGACGCTGCCCGCGCATGTGCGGGCGGGCGCGTTGGACCACGTGTCCCGCGTTCTGGGTGAGCGATCCGAAGAGATCGCGCAGCTGATCACCGCCGAGTCGGGCAAGCCGCTGAAGTGGTCGCGTGGCGAGGTCGGGCGTGCGGCGTCGACGTTCCGCTGGGCGGCCGAAGAGGCGCGCCGGTTCTCCGGTGACCTGCAGCGGCTCGACACCGACCCGGGCGGCACCGGGCGGCTCGCACTCGTGCGGCGGGTGCCGAAGGGCCCCGTGCTGGGCATCACGCCGTTCAACTTCCCGCTGAACCTGGTGGCGCACAAGGTCGCGCCGTCGATCGCGGTCGGCGCGCCGATCGTACTCAAACCCGCGCCCGCGACGCCGCTGACCGCGTTGCTGCTCGGCGAAATCCTCGCCGAGACGGATCTGCCCGCCGGAAGCTGGTCGATTCTCCCGGTGAGCAACGAGGAATCGGCCAAGCTCGTCGCCGATCCGCGGCTGCCGGTCGTGTCGTTCACCGGTTCCGTGCCGGTTGGCTGGGGTATCCGCGACAGTGTGCCGCGCAAACACGTCGCACTCGAACTCGGTGGCAACGCGGCGGTCCTCGTCTGTCCGGATTGGACGGACCTGGACTTCGCGGCGCAGCGGATCGCGACGTTCGCGATGTACCAGGCGGGTCAGTCGTGCATCTCGGTGCAGCGCGTGTACGCGCACGCTGACGTCTACGACGAGCTTCAGGCGAAGGTGCTGGAGCAGGTGCGCGCGCTCGGGACCGGCAACCCGCGGGCGGACGGCGTGGACGTCGGGCCGCTGATCAACACTTCCGCGGCGGAGCGGGTGGAGTCGTGGATCGCCGCGGCCGTCGACGCCGGTGGCGAGCTGCTGACCGGCGGCAAGCGGGACGGCGCGACCATCGAGCCGACCGTGCTCGCGAACGTGCCGGAAGACGCGTCGGTGATGGCCGACGAGGTTTTCGGCCCGGTCGTGTCGATCACCCGTGTCGAGTCGGTGGAGGACGGCGTCCGGCGGATCAACGACTCGCGCTTCGGGCTGCAGGCCGGCGTGTTCACCCGCGACCTGCCGACGGCGTTCGACGTCTCGGCGAAGCTGCGTGTCGGCGGCGTGCTCGTCGGTGACGTGCCGAGCTTCCGGGCCGACCAGATGCCGTACGGCGGCGTGAAGGACTCCGGCGTCGGCCGCGAAGGCCCCGCGTCGGCGATGACCGACTTCACCGAGGAACGCGTCACCGTCCTCACCGGCCTGACCCTCTGACCAGCTGAAACCCCCCGCCGGGGGAGCAAGGGACCTTTGCTGTCACTTCTCGATGTTGAGAAAAGTGATAGCAAAGGTCCCTTGCTTCAGCCGAGGGTGCGAAGCAGCGCGGAGTGGGCCTCGACGAGCGAAGGGCCGTACCAGGTGAGATGGCGTCCGGAGACCAGGACGTACTTCGCGCCCGGGAACGCTTCGGGGCCGTCGTCCGCGGTGAACTCGTAGGGCTCGTCAGGCAGTACGAGCAGGTTCGCGTCTCCGGCAGCGAAGCGCTCCTGGAGTGCTTCGAGCTTCGGGCGCGGGTAGCGCTCTTCGTCGTCCGCGTACGCGTTGCCGATGCCGACGCGACGGAGGACGTCGCCGCCGAAAGTGTCCCGGCCGAGCACGATCCACGGCTTCCGCCAGACCGGAACCACCGCGCGAAAGCGCTCCGGGCGTGTCTCGCGCCACGCGTCTTCGGCCTCGACCAGCCAATCCGGCTCGGCGAGGTCGTACGCCTGCGTCAGTATCCGCCGGATCGAGCCGAGTGCGGCGGGCACGGTCGCCGACGCCTCCATCACCCAGACCGGGATTCCGTTGGCACGCAGGCGTTCCACCTCCTCCGGCCGGTTCTCCTCGGAGTTGGCCAGCACCAGATCCGGCGCGAGTTCGAGCACCTTGTCGACGTCCGGGTACTTCGAACCGCCGACCCTCGGGACGTCCAGATCAACCGGATGGGTGCAATAGTCCGTCGCGCCCGCAAGCCTTCCCGGCGCACTCACCTCGACGGCCTCGGTCAGCGACGGCACGAGCGAAACCACCCGCGACGCCGGAGCACGCAGCGGGACCGCTTCACCGAGGTCGTCGTTCATGCCCGCTCGAAGGACAGTTTCCGCTTGTCGACGTCCACCGCGGTGAGCCGGACCCGGATCCGCTCGCCTTCGGGGAGCCTCTCGCCCGTGCACTTGGACATCACCGGCGGATCCTCGACCAGGATCTCGGCCTTGTTCTCCTCCGCGCGCAGGACGATCGCGCCGAACTCGCCGCCGATGTGCTCGGCCATCACCCAGACCTCGACCTGGTCGATGCAGGCACGTTCGACCTTCGCCGCGAGCGTGTCGGACGCGGTCATCTGCTCCGGCACCTCCGAAAGCGCCGCGCGCACCCACGCGGGCACCTCACGGCCGGCGCTCACGGCGAGGCAGATCTCGGTCGCGAACCGGTCGACCAGCCGCCGGATCGGCGCGGTGACATGGGAGTACGCGCCGCCGATACCCGCGTGCGTCGTGAGTTCCGGCAGCTCGCCGTCGAACGCGGTGTACCCGGCGCCACGCAAAAGCCTTGTCGTGTCGGCGAAAAGCGCCATTGACGCGGGCTGACCAGGGTCGAGCGCGGCCAGGAATTCCGACACGCTCCTGCCATCGGGCCAGTCGATGTTCAGTGCCTGCGCGGACCGGCGCAACCACTCGACCGCTTCGGCTTCCGGCGCGGGCAGCGTGCGCAGGACGCCGATCTTCGCGTCGATCATGATCTTCGCCGCCGCCATCCCGGTGAGCAGCGAGATCTCGGCGTTCCACGCGTCGACGTCGTTGCGCGGGCGCTGGACCAGCGCCCAGCCACCGTCGGGGTCGCCGTTGATCTCCTGCTCCGGCAACTGGAGTTCGACCGCGCCGCGCCGGACGGCGAGTTCGCGGCGCAGACGGCCCAGTTCTGGCAGCGCGGCGACCGACGGATGCGGGGTCCCCGCGTCGATCGAGGCCTGGACGGTCTCGTAATCGAACTGCTCGGTGGACCGGACCAGTGCCCGGCGGACCCGGGTCGCGGTCGGTTCGCCCTTGACATCGACGTCGATCGTCCACAGCACGGCGGGCCGGGTCTCCCCCGGCAGCAGGCTCGCCGCGCCTTCGGACAGCACCGGCGGATGCAGCGGCACGTTCCCGTCCGGCAGGTAGAGCGTCTGCCCGCGCCGCCGCGCCTCCTTGTCGAGCGCGCCACCAGGTGGGATGAACGCGGCCAGATCGGCGATCGCGTAGTGCACGCGAAACCCGCCGCCCTCGGCACGCTCGATCAGCACTGCCTGGTCGAGGTCCTTCGAACCGGGCGGATCGATGGTGACGAAGGGCAGACCGGTGGCGTCCTCGCGTTCCCCGGCCGATTCGAGCGGGTCGACGACCGCCGCCTCCGCCTCGGCGAGGACGTCGGGACCGAACGTCTCCGGCAGCACGAACTCGGCTCGCAGGTGACCGAAGTCCCCTCCGGCCGTGTGTGTCCTGATCACGAGTGGAGGCACCACCCAACCCTATCCCGATCCGGCCCGGTTGATCGCCCGTTCGGGTGCGGGCCGGTCGGGTGTACGTTACGAGCCGAAATGAAAACCGATACCCTTTTCAAAACGACAGGAAGGGCCGAGGCGTGAAAATCGCGTTCGTCGGGAAAGGCGGCAGCGGCAAGACCACGCTGGCGTCGCTGTTCACCGCATACCTGGCCGGAGCCGGGAAACCGGTACTGGCGATCGACGCGGACATCAACCAGCACCTCGCCGTCGCACTCGGCGCGAGTGAGGAAGAGGCCATCGCGTGGCCGACGCTGGGTGACAACATGGGCCTGATCAAGGACTACCTGCGCGGCGACAACCCGCGGATCGCCGACGCGGCCGCGATGATCAAGACGACCCCGCCCGGCCGCGGGTCGCGACTGGTCCGGCCGTTCGAGGACAACCCGATCTTTCAGGCCTGTTTCCGCGAGTTCGGCGGCGTGCGGCTCGGCGTCACCGGGCAGTTCGACGAGGACGACCTCGGCGTCGCTTGCTACCACTCGAAGATCGGCGCGGCCGAACTGCTGCTGAACCACTTGATCGACGACACCGGCGAGTATGTGGTCATGGACATGACCGCCGGTGCCGATGCCTTCGCGTCCGGCCTGTTCACGCGGTTCGACGTGACGTTCCTGGTGTGCGAACCGACCGTGCGCAGCGTCGGCGTCTACCGGCAGTACGCCGACTACGCGCGGGACTTCGGGGTGCGGCTGGTCATCGTGGGCAACAAGGTGACCGAGGACGAGGACGTCGAGTTCCTGCGTGACGAGGTCGGCGACGCGTTGCTGGGCTGGATGGAGAACTCGCGGCACGTCCGCGCCGCCGAACGCGGTCGCGCACGCCCGATCGGCGAACTCGAAGCACGCAACCTTCAGACACTGGGCTCGATGCTCGCGACCGTCGACGCCGAGCAGCGCGATTGGGCGCGGTATCAGCGTCAGGGCATCGAATTCCACCTACGGAACGCGCGGGCCTGGGGCAACGGGCGGGCCGGGGACGACCTGTCCGCGCAGGTCGATTCGGAGTTCGTGCTGGGCCCGGCGCTGGACCCGGCGCTGGCCGGGCAAGACGCCTGACCCCGGCGCGACGAGATCGAACGGCTGCTTGGCGCACGCTGGACTGTGTGGATTTCGGCTCGTCAGATGATCCGGAATCCACACAGTCGTGCGAGACCGTCCCTGTCACGACCGATCCGGAGCGGGCAAGGGCCCTCAGCGGGGGTCCATCAGAACGTCATGACCCTGCTCATGAGCTCAGTCGCTGCTCCATTTGGCGTCTTCGGCGTCGGCCTGCCGCGTGCGTTCCTTGGCGATTTCCAATGCGCGCCGGGCCGTCGCCTCATCCGGGTACGGGCCGAGGAGATCGACGCTCCGGCCGCGTTCCAGATGCTCGACCTGGTTCGTCTTGGTGTTGTAGTACCAGCCCTGATCGGGGTTCGGGTCGCTCGACATACGTCTAGCGTGACATCACCCGGAGGTCCTGTCATCACTTGCGGTAGCGGTACGGGATCTCCGTCGGCTCACCGGTCGGACCGAACTCGCCGTCCCCGGGCGGGTCCAGCTTCGAGCTTTCCGGGACGTTCTCGCCGAGTTCGTCGAACCAGCCGCGGTGCACCGGAATGCCCCGCGGCGGGGTGGGAAGGTCCGGAGCGGGGGTACCCCGCCGGGGCGAGGTCGGCTGCGGCAGCGGACCGGGAGGCGGCCCGGTCACCGGAGGTGCGACAGGCCCGGGCGCGGGTTGCGCCATCGGCGGAGTCACTGGAGCAGGAGCAGTCGCAGGTGGCGTCACCGGAGCCGGAGCCGGAGCCGGAGCCGGAGCTGGGGCTGGGGCAGGGGCAGGCGACTTGACCGGAACAGCCGGGGCCGCGGCCTGCGGCGGTTCAGGCTGCGGCTCGGCCTGGGGCGGCACGGCGGACTGGGCCTCAGGCGTGGCCGGAGGAACGCTCACCGCCGGAGGCGGCGTCTGCGCGGGCGCCGCCTGCGCGGACGGAGCTGTCGCCCCGGCCGCAGATGTGGCCGCGGACGGAGATGTCGCCCCGGGCGAAGGTGCGGCCCCGGGCGAAGGTGCGGCCCCGGCCGGAGATCCGGCCGCAGGCGGAGGCCCCGCCGGAGATCCACTCTGCACCGGCGGCCCAGAGGGCGGGGGCGGGGGCGCGGGCGAGGCGACCGTCCGCCAGACCGGAGCGGGTCCGATGTTCATCGGCGCCGGAGCGCGCGGCGGCTGCCCCTGCGGAGGCGGCGCGACCTGCGACGGCGGAGGCGGCCGGCGCTGCGCGGGCTTCGGGATCGGGTCGAGGCAGGAGACGAGCACCGTGGTGCTCGCCGGATCCTCGATCTTCCGGCCACTGCGCTCGCGGTAGATCATCTCGCCTTCGGTGTCCATCTCGACCAGGTAGCCTGCCTCGGCCAACTGCTCCTCGTCGAGGTCGATGAGCTTTTCGTAGCGCGAAGGGACGACACGGTAGATCGGCCAGGCGAGCCGGGCGTTCTCGTGGTGGAACTGGGCGAGCAGGGCGGCCATCTGCTGCTGCCACGGCAGCGACATCCCCTCGGCGAGCGAACGCGGCAACACGACATAACCCGGATCGACACCCGGCCAGCCCTGGTTCAGCTGATCCGCCAGCGGTGTGCTGGACGCCGGCCTTGCCGCCTGCCGCGCGGGCTGCGGAGCACCGAAAAGATCACGGGGATCGACCTCCGGGCCGCCTCCCGCTGTGGGCTTGCCTCGCCTTCCGAATTTCCGTGCCACGTTCTTCATCCTCTGCCAGTGTGCGGCCGCGTGCCGGTGGACAGGCCGCCACTTCGGGTGAATCCGGTGGTCCCGCGGTCGCGAAACCACCCGTTCACCATGCTAAACGCCAGGACGGACCGCCTGCGCGACCACTTCGGCCTCGTCGAAAGAGAAATCGCGGATGTGCACCGGCACCCCGGTCTGCTGCGCCTCGACGACCTTGCCTTCGCCCAGGTACATCATCACGTGGTGGATGGTCGCCGGGTTCGACGGGACGGTGGCGAGGAACAGCAGGTCACCCGGCTGCGCCTGGCGGACCGGCAGCATCGCCCCGGCCTTGTACTGGTCCCGTGAAACACGCGGGACGATGATCCCGGCGGACTCGTAGGCCCGCAGCATCAACCCGGAACAGTCGTACGAATTCGGCCCGGTGGCGCCCCACACATACGGTTTGCCTTGTTCGGCGAGGGCGAACTTGATGGCCTGCGCGGCGGCCTGGCTCGGCGGCACCACACTGCCCACGCTCGTACCGCAGCCGACGACGTCGGCGATCTGGCCTTCCTTCTGCACGAGGATCGCGGCCATCGGTTCCCAGTCGTGATAGCGGTCGGGGAAACCGGACCGCTCCACGCGCTGCGCCGCGTCGCCGGGGCGCATGTCCTCCCAGTCCGGCACGGCGAGCAGCACGTCGTAGAACTTGTTGACCTGGTACGGCGGGTCGGTGACCTGCGCGACGGTGCCCCAGCCCATCGAGGGCCGCATCTGGAAGATGCCGAGCGAGTCGCGGTCGCCGTGAGTCAGGTTCCGCAGCTTGGACTCGGTCATCCCGGCCTGGATCGCCACCTGCCAGGCACGCGGCGAAAGCGACCGCTGCTTGCCGACCATGATGATCAGCGCGACGATCCCGGCCTGTTCCTGGTCCAGTTTCCGCACGTCGGAACTACCGCGGTCGACCTGTCCCGGCAGTGTGGGCCCGACGGAGGCGTCGCACGAGGTGTTGACGATGCCGCCGGCCTGCGCCTCGGTGTGGTCGGTGACCACTTTCGCGACCGTGCTCGTGGTGATCACCGCGGCGAAGACCGCGGCGATCAGCACACCGACGATGATCCCGATCTTCATCGGGTCAAGCCACTTGGCTGAAGTTGGTGACCCGCCATCCCGCGTTCGTCTTGACGACGGTCACCTTCACCTTGGGCCCGTCCGTCTGGACGTCGACCTCCATCGATCCCTGTACCGAGGTGACGACCTGCGGTTCCCCGACGACCTTGGTCGCGGTGATGTTCGCCGGATCCACCGTGGCCAGCTTCGCCATGTACTCGACGTCGGTGCTGGGTTCCAGTCTCTTGAGCCACTGTTCGGTCGTCGTCCCGTCCGGATGGTTCGCCCACGCCGTCACCCACTCCTTGGCAACCCGGGTCCCGTCCTGATCGATCGGCGCGGACGACGGCGGCGGCGGGCTCGAAAGCCTCGGCGGCAACGTCGACGTCACGGTCACCGGCGCCGCGACACCCGGACGCGAGGTCGAAGTACCCGTCCCGGCGGTGTTCGCCTGCCCCGGTTTCCCGACGGCCTTGGGCAGCAGGATGCCCACCGCGGTGAGCAGCACCGCGAGGATCACCAGCGTGCCGATGAGATGCCGGGGCGAGCGCAGCGGCCAGCCCCACAGCCTGCGATAGACCGCGGTGCGCCCGCGATTGGTCCGGATCGGCATGCGTCACCGCCCCACGGCGTGGTCTGTGTCGCGGAATTCCTCGCGGACCTCCAGCCCGCGCGAAGGCCGGTACAGCACGAAAACCGGCTTGCCCGCGACGACTTCGGGATCGACACGGCGAGGACGCGGCGTCGACGGCCCCGGCTGCACCGGAACGGTGCCCGAATAATCCGGAATGGCGTAACCACCACCCGCGGAATTCATCCGCGACGGCACCACGACCGGCTCCGGTTCGTCGCTCCAGCGCCGGTCGGCGACCGGCGACGTGTCGACGCGGCGGCTCGGCACTTGGATAGGGCTCCGCCCACCCGAGGTGAACATGGAGTCGCCGGAATTGCCCGCGGAAGGGTTGTACTGACCGAAAACCGGGACGCCACCGCCACCACCGGCCGGTAACGCGGGCGCACCACCGCCCCCGCCGACCGCACCCGGCCAAGGCGCGCCGGACCACGCCGCGGCGGGCCGGATCGCACCGGAACCGTTGTCGAGGCGCTGGGAACTGGCGAAGATCGTCGCCTCCGGCCGGAACCGGCCGCCGCCGATGGTCGCACCCACGGGACCGCGAAGGTCTCCGTCGACGACGTCGTCGGTGTCACGGACGTTCTGCCAGAAGGCGTCTTGCGGAGTCTGTTCGTTGTTCTTCTTGCGGAACCGGGAAAGGAAACCACCGCGCGGTGAGGGCACCGCGCCGCCGACCATGCCAACCGACATTTCGGCCATCTGCCACAGCCGCCGTACCGGGCGCCCGATCATGAACAGCAGGACAGTGATCAGTCCGGCCACCACCATCTTCGTCAGCATCGACAGGCCGTTGATCCCCAGGATCGCCTGCAACAGCAACGCGTGCACACCCGCCAGCACCGAGAGCACCACCAGGTTGAAGGCCACCGTGCCCGCCACCTTGAGCACACGACGCAGGATCTCGGGCTGCAGCAGCGAGATCAGGCCGATCAGCGGCGCGGTCAGCGTGAGCACCCGGATCAGCACCTGTGCCAGCAGCACCGAGATCTTCGCCAGCAGCTGGAACAGCGCGTAAACGAGGCTTTGGCCGAGTGCGAGGAATCCCGCGCCGGTCCGGCTGCCGTCCTCACCGGTGAAGTACCCGGTCGCGGGGCCGAGCTTCGTCGAGATGTCCTTGTACGCCGCCTTCTTCCCGTCGACGACGGCGACATTCGCGTCGTCGCCGTTGCGGATCTGGGCCCAGGTGAAAGCCTGCGCGTCCAGCAGCGGACGGCCGTACTGCGTGGCCTGTGGGACATCGGGCGCACCGAACTCACCGCGCAGCCAGTTGTTGTAGACGATCTCGTTGTGCAGGGTCGTCGGCAGGATGTGCCGGAGGACCTTGTTCTCCGAGTCGTCGACGAAACCGGCTTGGATGTTCTTCGTCGTCTGCGCGATCGCGTTGTCGATCGGGTCGTAGTACCGCAGCATCGCCAGCGAGGACGCGGCCAGCCATATCCCGGCCAGCGCGTACAGCGCTCTTTTGCTGACAGCGGCGAGATCGCCGCGCCAGATGTTGCGGAACATCATGATCGACAGGATCAGCGCGACCAATCCGAACAACTGGGCGTAGATATTGTTGTAGACCTTCTCCGCGCCGGATTTCACCGCGTTGTCGATGGGGTTGAGCAGACCACCGTCGAGCACGGTGTAGTGCAGTGAGTTCGTGGCGGCGACGATGTTCTTGCCGAGATTGAACAGCTGGTTGCCCGCCCAGGTGTCGATCGTCGAGTCCGGCGAGGTGAGACCTGCCATCGGGCCGCAGTTGGTCTGGAAGTTCTGCCAGACCAGACCGGCGTAGCTGTAGTCGATGTAGGCGCTTCCGGCTTCACCGTGCCCCTCAGCCGGATCGATGGCGCCGACCATGCCCGACCCCGGTCGCTCCGGGTTCGGCGCTTCGCCACAGGCCGCGGCCGACGCCGCCGGAGCGGTCGCCACGGCCTGCAAGCCCAGGATCACCATGACGACGAGCATCGTCGCGCGGCGGCTGGGTTTGGTCTTGCCCGGCCGGGGTCCTTCTTTGATGCGGCGACGCAGCGCGTGCCAGCCGGCGGCGAACGCGAGCACGAACGCCAGCGTGAGCGCCGTGTTCATGCGGCGTCCCTGCCGGTGCCGCCCTTGACGGCGCGCGCGTGCTGCTCGCCTTGTCCTCCGTCAGGACCGTTGTGTCCATTGTGGACGGCGCCTTGGACTTCGCCCGTCTCGGCGGCCAGCGGGTCCGGCGCGCCGAGCATCTGCTCGTCGGTGAGCCCGACCTCGAGTTCGGCCGCGAGTTCGAGGTCCTCTTCCAGTGCGAAGTCGTCTTCCTCCGGCGGCGACGCCACGAACTGCTTCTCCGCCGGGACCGCGATCGCGTTGCCCGGCCTGGACGGTTTGGCGTCGGGCGAACCCGGCGTGGTGTCCATGACCCGGCGCAGGTGTTCCAGGTGCGGTCCGGAGAAGTCGACCCGGATCCGCTCCACGCCGCCAGCGCCGTCACCGAAGATGAACTGGCGAGGCTCGACGTCCCGCTGGAGATCGCGAGACGAACCGGGACGGCGGCCCAGCGCCGCGACGACCTGTTCGTAGCCGACGCCGACCGGGACCTTCAGCAGGCGCAGCGCGTCGGCCTGGGCGTCGTCGTCGTCGAGACGGCCGACGAACACCGAGTCCAGCAGTGCCACGAAGCCCTGGATCTTCAGGAAGTCCGCGGGGATCTGCGAGGACAGCAGCACCCGGACGTTCCACTTTCGCGAGTCACGTGCGAAGCGGTTCATCAGCACGCGGCCGGTCGGGACCTCGGAGAGGAAGAACGCCTCGTCGATCCAGACGCCCTTGCGCAGCTCCTTCGGCTTCTCGTACACCGACCGCTGCGTCAGCCAGGCGGCGAGGTTCAGCATCTCGACGCCGAGCGATTCCGCGTCCGTCCAGTATTCGCGCGGGACGCCGTCCTTGGGCAGGGTCAGCCCCGCCATGGTCAGCACGGTCATCCGGTCGTCGCGGGTCTCGGCGTACGGGTCCGCGTCGGTCTCCGGGATGAGCAGCGCCATCCGCTCGCGCATCTCGTCGAGGAAGTCCGCGACGACGACGGCGTGCTCGTGGTGCTCGCTGGAGTCCCGGCGCAACGCGTCGATGACCTGGCCGGGGTCGGCTTCGAACCGGCCGCCGACCGCGCGGACGGCACGCAGCAACACGATCCGGGTCTGCGCCATCCGCGAGACCTCGTAGGGCAGGACACCGGTGAGGACGTCGAGCACGAGGCGTCGCCGTGTCGCACCCGCGAGGGCCTTCTCCCGGCGCCAGGAGCGCTCGGGGTCCTCTTCGTCCATGAAATGCTCGATCTGCGGCTCGGCGACCACCCGGTACGGGTTGAGGATGCCGGGCTGCGCGTTGAGCAGGTTGATGTTCCGCGCGTACGGCCGCAGTTCGGGCAGATCGCACAGCCGCGACAGCGGGCCCGACGGGTCGAGGATCGTCCAGTGCGCGCCCGCGCGAAGGGTCTTGTAGACGATGCCGCCACCGAGGAACGACTTGCCGCCACCGAGTCCAGCGACCATGGCCGTGAGGCCAGAGCCGTCGCGGATCTCCTGCGCCATCCACGGATCCCACGCCACCGGACGCCGGGTCGCGGTCACGGTCTCGCCGAGCAGGATGCCGCGGCGGTCGCCCACCTCGGCCGTCGCCGTCGGGACCGACGAGGACGCCCACACGACCGAACCGCGGCGCATGTACGCCGCCGAGGCCAGCGGCTCACCGGGGATGAACTCCCTGGCCAGCGCGTACTGGGCCTCGGGATGCTCGACGGCGATCTTCGGCTTGTAGAGGTCGAGCAGCTGCTGGGCCAGGCGCAGCGCGTCGCGCTCGGTCGGCCCGGACACCGCCAACCGCCACCACGACCGCACGCGGGTGGCCAGCGCGGTGAAGCCCGACGTCATCTCGTCGTCGATCTCCAGCACCCGGCCCGCCTGGCGCGCCAGCGACTGCGGCGGCTCCAGTTCGTGCTCGTCGGTGTAGTGCTTGACCTGCGAACGCACCTTGTTCATCTGGCGCTGGAGCTCGCCTGAGACCTCTTCCGGGCGCCGGACGTAAATCCGCGCCGACACCTCGACTGCGGCGGGCAGCCGGTCGGCGTGCTGGATCCACGGGTCGTCGACCTCGGGGATCTGCAGGCCGTGCATCTGGCCGACGGTGAGGACGGCGAGATGCCGCGACACCCCGGCGTTGGAGCCGGTGCGGCCACGCACGGTGACCGTCGGCGCGTACGGCTCGGCGTGGAAGTCCGCCGCGTCGGTGAAGCTGGCGAGGTCCTCGGGCTCCCAGGCTGCGCCGGGGACGGCGGGCATATTGCGTGGCGCGGGCAGGCCCAGCGAGCACGAGCGGTGCATCAGCCAGGACATCTCTTCGGCGTGCACCGGGCGGCCTTCGAGCCCGGCGGAGCCGATCACCTGGTCGAGGTGCTCGACCTCGGAGTCGAGTGCGGCCAATTCGGCGTCGACGGCCTCGGGCAGGATCTTGCGCAGCACCGGGGCGGCGCTTTCGACGGCGCGGTCGATCATCCGCCGGGTCTGCACCTGGACGCCGAGGTAGACCTCTTTTTCGGCCATCGAACGGCCCATCAGCTGCTGCTGCTCGCCGATGAGATAGTCGTCGAAGGACAGCGCGCCCTGGACGTCGTGGGGACGGCCGACGGCGTTGTGCACATGGGCCTCGGCCCACATCCGGATCGGGTACGGCCGGTTGGTCACCCGCAGATGCAGCCAGCGTCCCTGAAGCTCGGCGTACTGGCCGGCGATGGCCGCGATCAGGTCGCGGCGCTGCGAGTCCGACCGGAAGGACCAGCGCTGCGGCGCGAGCCGGTACCAGGCGTAAACCTCGTAACCGGTGCGCAACAAGTGCCCGTCGATGCTTCGCGCGGCGATCGACGGGGTGTAGGTAGGTATCGCCGCCTCGCCGGGCAGTCGTTTGCCGCTGGCCTTTTTGGGCTGCGCGGAGCGGACCTGCTGGGGCTGGTTCCAGGCCCCTTGCGGCAAGTCACGATCACGTTTTCCTCGGCTTCCGCCGCGACCGAACAACGACTACCTCCCGGCCCGAGCCGCAGGGCGGCTCCGACGCGCTCGTGGTGTTCCCTGAGCTTCGGCGCCGCCGCCGTAGCCGTGGTGCTGGTACTGCCGTCTCCTGCGGTGCTTCGGCAACGGGCGCGTCGCCCGTACCCGGACGCGGGATGCGCTGGCGGCGCCGCCCGTACCCGTGGTCCGTTCTCTCGGTGTGTTGAGCTCTTTCGCCGCCATCGCGGCCACGGCGCCCAGCGGGCGCTCGTGGCTGATCTTGGCCGTGATCAATCTGGTGATCACAATTGTGGCGACGAAAGCCCAGGCGGTCGAGAAGAACCCGAAGCTCCAGCCCGCCCACCGTTCGGCGGTGAGCACGAGCAGGAAGACCGGGATACCGACGAGCCACGCCACGTAGCGGGCTCTCCAGGGAAAAGTCGCTTTCGGCGGGCCGAGCCAGACGGCGTCGACCCGGTAGACCTCGTCATCGGTGCGGATACGCAACGCGAGCCCTGCCTCAGCCCGTGAAGAGGCCGGCGATCCACTGGCCCACGTTGACTCCGGCACCACTCACCGCGAGACCGATGATCGCCAGCGCGATCACGACACCGGCGAGACGACGCATGACACCCGCGTTGTCCCCTTTGCCGCCACCCAGCCACAGGAGCAGAAGTGCGACCGCCAGCAGGACCAGCGGGATGACGTTGTCGATCAGCCAGGTACGGACGTTGCCGGTGCCGAGCTCGCCGGCGGCCAGCGTGTCGAGGGTGGTCAAGGTCATCATCGCATTACTCCCGGTGCGCGGAGAGGGGGTTCGCGCGGTTCTGGCTCGGTGGTGCTTCGAACATCATGGCGTCACGAGGGGTAGTGGTCAAAGTGCGCTCTGTAGATGCGCTTCTTTCGGCCGGTCACAGAGCGAGGCACAGCACCACGACCATCCTCGGTCTCCATCATCGTTGCAAGGGTCGTCAGGATTAACCCCGGCCACCCGTATTTCGCAGTGTGCTGCCGAACTCACCCGGTTGCGCCGTTCTTGCTCACTGTGAGTGCGAGTTGGCCGACTGTGATCCGGCCGTGACAAGTGTGACATGACTCGTTCGGTGGCTTTCCGCGAGTCCGCAGTGTGAGCGCGCATTCGACAAAAATCATGAGCGCCGATCAAGCGAAAGTCACGCTTCCGTTACCCAAAGCGAAAACTTAACAGGCATTTTCACTACGTAGCGTGATTACCGGCTAGTGGAGAACACATTCGCGGGAAAAGCGCCGGCTTCGACGGCCTGACGGCTCAGCGGCCCGCAAAGCTCGTGAAGACGTTTCGTCTTTTCCTCGCCGAGGTGCTCCCAAGGACCGGCCGACGAGGCGTTTGTCGCGGCTTCGATTCGCTCGCGGAGATCATTCCCGGCCTCGGTGAGGCCGCCTTCGGCGTCGAGAAGGCCCTTCTCGCGGAGAGCGTCGACAGCGGCGTCCCACTGCTCGTCGCTCCAGCCGCGGGACTCCTTGGCCGCCTCGGCCAGGAAACCCTTGCCGGTGGCGGTATGCGTGACCAGGGCGTCGAGCCCGCCGAGACCGTGGAGGACGAGTGCCGCGATGTGGCCGTCGCCGCGGTGCTCGCGCAGCAGCGTGATCGCGTGCCAGAGGACGAGGTGCGGCTCGCTCGGCCAATCGAGATCGGCGTGCCCGGCGTAAAGCGGGCGGCCGTCGACCCGGCAGCCCCCGGTCGCCTCGCGGGCGAGCTCGGCGGCCTCCGCGAGCTCTTTGGAGTCGATGGTGTCCTTGCCGAGCAACCTGGTGAGCGTCGCGTCGACGGCCTCGAACCGGGCCTCGATGACGCGATCAGGAGTGGCCAGCGTCCACGCACGCGGAAGGTAGCGGGCGACCAGCTCAGGATTGAAGTTGTAGAAGGTGGCGGCGACGACGCCGGGTCCGACCGCGCCCATCGGCGCCGCACGGCCGGCGAAGTAGGTCATGCGCCCCGGCCGGAGCCCGGCGTCGGTGAGCGCCGCTTCCGTCTCGGGTGCGAAGTAAGTGAGGGAATGCAGTACATCGAACGTCCCGCGGAACCGTCCCGTGACCCGACTCGCTTCGCCCATGAAAGCACCCTACCGGCAAGTAGCCATGGGGCGCAGCGTCCGAAGGGGCCGAGCGGTCGCTGCCCGGAAGGGAGCAAGGGACCTTTGCTATCACTTTCGCGGCGGTCGCCGGAGCTGGTGCTCGCCGGGTGGCGGAGGTGACCCAGAAGTCCGTGAAGGCCCCCTTCCTTGCGTCCGTGACCCTCGACGCGAATGTGCCCCCGTCTGCGGCCTTCTTCCCGCCACCGGTGAACTTCTTCAGAGCCTTCGGCGTCAACGC
>NZ_JBFBBY010000047.1:0-50907 GCF_040682875.1 Amycolatopsis sp. NPDC051071
TACTCCGGACCGGCGCCGCGGGGCTCGAGTTCTCGTGAGTGATTTGGGTCGTTCTAACGACCCAAATCACTCACGAGAACCGGAGCCGCGGGCCCTCGACTCTGCTGTCGTTCGGGACCGGGCGGCATCACCGGCCGAGAACGACTTCCCTGTGGCTTACCTGCGAACTCAAGCCTCGAGAGCGACCGGTGCAGCCGCATCAACAGCGGCCGAAGCCTCAAGAGCGACTGGAGCAGCGACAGCGACCGAAGCCTCTTCCAGAGCGGCCGCTTCCTCTTCCTGCAACGCCTGCTCGGCGGCCCGGTCGAGGGTGTCGAGTACCCAGCGGTCGAAGTCGAAGCCGGACTGGTCGGCGGCCTTGCGCCACCACACCAGCCGCCGGTTCGGTACCTCGATGCGGGGGATCATCGCGGCCTGTTCCTTGGCGGTGACCTCCCCGCCCGCGGCGTCGACGCGTACGGCCCGGATCTGCGTCCGGAGCTGTTTGGTCGTCCACGTCGCCTGTTCGGCACGGTCAAGCCACCAGTCTTGCTCCTCGGTCGGCAGCGAGGCGACCTCGGCGTGGTGCTGGAAGCTCAGCCGCGACCGGCGCCGGGTCAGGTCGAACCGGCGCGAGACCCACGCGTAGTTACGCAGCGTCTGGTACTGCAGGCCGGCGGCGCGGATCGCCCGGACGTAGCGGTCCGAGAAGTTCTTCTTGCCGTACACGAGCCAGTCACCGAGCCACCAGGACGACGAGTCGACGATCCCGGAGAGCTGGCGGCCCGCCTTCTCCCACTCCTCGAAGGAGAGGTCGTTGGAGATCCGCAGCCCCACGCCGCTCATCAGCACCTGCTCGCCGGGCAGCCTGCCCAGTCGCGGTACGGGGAGCGGCGGCGGGTTCAGGTTACGAACGCCTGCCGGTATTTCCACCTCTTGAGTGATACTCATGCAATCCAACCCCCATAGCGGTTTCGACTTGCCTGGGGGCCGGGATCCCTTACGTGGAAAGGAAACCCCATCGACCCCCGGAACTCGTGACATCTAGTTAACGCCGGGCCGATGGCGTCACGCTAACGCCGCACTGACGTGGGAAGGAGCACCCTGGCTGTAGCGAAAGAAAAGCGGCGCCTCCGCACGGCAGAACCGTGTGAGGCGCCGCATCCCGCGACCGGGTGATCTTGGCGATCAGTCGGCCGCCATGGCCTCCTGGAGACTCTTGGGCCGCATGTCGGTCCAGTTCTGCTCGACGTAGGCCAAGCACTCCTGACGGCTTTCCTCGCCGAAGACGACTCGCCAGCCGTCGGGAACCTCGGAAAAGGTCGGCCACAGCGAGTGCTGGTCCTCGTCGTTCACCAGTACGAAGAAGCGGCCGTTGTCGTCATCGAACGGGTTGGTGCTCATGGTGGTTCAACTCCCCTGTCGGTGTTGGGTCAGCCGGCGAGCTTGGCTTGGCGCCGGTCGGCGATCGAGTCGGCGATTTCGCCGCTGCGGACGGCGATGTTCGACAGCAGCGACGAAGCGAGGCCGTGCGTGTGCTCCGTGCCGCCCTGAAGGTAGATACCGCACTGGAGTTCAGGCGTGGTAACGAGCCGGTAGTCCCGCTCTACGCGGAACCTGCCTTCGTCGTCACGGACGCAGTACGGCTCCAGGTCGCCGAGGATCTCGGTCGGCTCCATGGATTCGTAGCCCGTGGAGCAGATCATGACGTCGACGTCGATGTCGTAGGACTCCTCGGTCAGCAGGGAGTTCACGGTGACCCTGGTGTCGTTTCCGACCTGCTTGACGCGGTCCACCCGCGACAGGTTGAGAAAGTTCAGCCGCGGCGTCTTGCGGACCTCGTCGTGGTACACGCGGCGGAAGAGGTCGCGGATGACCTCGTCGTCGGCCACGCCGTAGTTGGTGTTGCGGTGGTGCTTCCAGAACGCGGCCCGCGACCGGTCGGTGCCGTGGTAGTAGTCGTCGACGGCGGCCGCGTCGAAGATCCGGTTCGCGAATGGGGTGTCGTCCGCGATCGAGTAGCCGTACGCCGAGAGGATCACGGAGATCTCCGCGTCCGGCACGGTGTCGTAGATGAACCGGACGATCTCCGCCGCGCTCTGGCCGGCGCCGACGACGGCGACGCGTTTCTTCTCGCCGTGGTTCCAGCCGCGGAACCGCTCCAGGAACTCCGAACTGTGCCAGACGTTTTCGGTGCGCTCGATACCGACGGGCATCTTGGGCACCAGCCCGGTCGAGATGACGACGTTGCGCGCGTCGACCAGTTTCGTGCCGCCCTCGCCGTTGTCGACCTCGATGCGGACGCTGTCGACAAGTCCACCGTCCGCCGTCTCGGGCAGCCGGATCGAGCGAACCCGCGTGTTGTACCGGACGCGGTCGGAAACCCGGGTCTCCGCCCATTCCAGGTAGTCGTGGAACTCCTGCCGGGTCGGGAAGAAGTCCTGGTTGTTGACGAAATGCGCCAGCCTGCCCGCCGAATGCAGGTACGAGATGAAACTGAAGCGGGACACCGGGTTCCGGAACGTCGCCAGATCCTTCAGGAAGGAGATCTGCATCTTCGCTTCGGGCAGCAGCATGTTGCGGTGCCAGCCGAGCGACGCTTGCTTCTCGAAGAAGGCGGCGCTGAGGGAATTGTCCTTGTCCGCGCCGTAGTGCTCCTCCAGCGCGATGGCGAGCGACAGGTTGGACGGACCGAACCCTATCCCCACGACGTCGTATAGTTCTCGCTCACGAGCTTCCATGAAACTGATCTCCCGTCGAATGACATTCAACAAGTGCTGTGCTCACGGTCGAGCTTTGCGTTGATGGCCTTGCTGATCCGCGCAGCGGAATCGGACGAGCACAGGTCGTGGTGTTCGACGTGGACGTCGTATTCCTCTACGTCACCGGTGATATGCGGCCCCCAGAGCCCGGCGTAAGAGTCGTCCTCGTTCTTGGTCGCGTTGAAGAACAAGGCATCTCCACGATAAACCGGTGAAGAGAACTCACGCAACAAAGTCATCTGGTCGACCAGTACCGTGGCGGATGTCTGGAGCAGGTGTTCGTATTCGTCGGCACCGACGAGGCCGCCGATGTAGTCGCCGAGCAGATTCCGTACTTCGTCGACACCGAGCACTTCACCCTGGGCGAAGTAGCTGCTCGGGACCGCGTCGAGCAGGGCGAGCAGAGCGACTTCGTGCCCTCTCGCCTGCAGTTCCGCGGCGATGGCGTGTGCGGCGGTGCCGCCGAAGGAGTACCCGATCAAGTGGAACGGGCCGTCGGGCTGAACCGTGAGGATCTGGTTGAGATAGTCCTCGACCATCATTTCCAGCGTTTCCGGGTTCACCGCCGATTCGTCGTAACCCCGCGATTGGAGCGCGTAGAACGGGCGGTCGGCCGGCACGTACGGGGCAAATCCGAGATACGGCCAGGAAAGGCCGAGGCCCGGGTGGATACCCCACAGCGGTTCCTTTTCCCCGCCGTCCTTGATCGAGAGCACGACGGCGTACGGATCCGCGAATCGGGCCGTGTCCCCACCCGAGGAAAGATGCGCGGCCAGTTGCGCGACGGTCGCCGCCTGGAACACCGCGCGGATCGGGATCTCGTTCCCGAGTTCCGCCTTGATCCGGCTGATCAGGCGGGTGGCGAGCAGGGAATGCCCGCCGAGGGCGAAGAAGTTGTCGTCCACCCCGATCCGGTCGACCTCCAGGATCTCGGCGAACAGCCGGACGAGGGTCTCCTCCTGCGCCGTGCGCGGCGGCCGGTAGGACTCGCCGGCGAAGTCCGGCTCCGGCAGTGCCTTCCGGTCCAGTTTCCCGTTGGGGGTCAACGGTAACCGGTCCAGCACGAGCAACGCGGACGGCACCATGAACTCCGGCAGCCGGGCCGCGGCGAACGCACGCAGTTCACGCACTTCGACGTCGCCCACCACGTAGCCCACCAGCCGTTTGGTGGCCGCGCCGAGTGCGACGACGACCGCCTGCGCGACGCCAGGGTGCGCGGTCAGCGCGGCCTCGACCTCGCCCGGTTCGATGCGGAACCCGCGGATCTTGACCTGCGCGTCCCCGCGCCCGACATACTCCAGCACGCCGTCGGCGTTCCATCGCGCGAGGTCGCCGGTGCGGTACATCCGCTCGCCCGCGGTGAAGGGATCCGCCACGAACCGCTCCGCGGTGAGCCCGCCGCGGCCGTAGTAGCCGCGGCCGACAGCGCCGCCGACGTACAACTCACCCACGACGCCTTGCGGAACCGGGAGCAGACCCGAGCCGAGGACGTAGGTCCGCATGCCGCCCAGCGGCGTGCCGATCGGCGCACCACCGGAGACGTCTCCCGAAACGGTGTACGTGGTGGCGTAGAAGGACTCCGTCTGCCCGTAGGCGTTGACGACCATCGCGGTCGGGAACGCCTTCCGCACCTGGCTCACCAGGCCCGAAGACAACCCTTCGCCCGCGAACACCAGAGTGTCCACAGTGGCCTTCCCGGCGAGGTCGTCGACGAGTTCGGCGAAGACCGACGGCACCGTGGAAACGACGCTGGCCGACCAGTCGCCGCGTTCGCCCAGTTCCAGGACGTCGCGGACGATCTCGACGACGGCACCGCAGGTCAGCGCGGTGAAGATCTCGTACACCGAGACGTCGAAGTTGATCGACGTCCCCGCCGGCATCCGCGAGCCACGCCGCGCGCCCACCTCCTCGGCGAGCCGCAGGACGCCGTTGACCACCGTGCCGTGGCTGATCGCGACACCCTTCGGCGTGCCCGTCGACCCGGAGGTGTACATGACGTACGCCAGGTTCTCCGGCCGCGGCGCGACAGCCGGTCCGACGTCCCCGCTCGGGTCGTCGAGGTCGAGCCGGTCGAGGTGCACGAGCGGACTGTCACTGGACGGCAGGACGCCGGCGGTGTCGCTGTCGGTCAGCACCAGCACCGGCCGTGCCTCGGAAAGCACGTGGTCCAGCCGGCCGCTCGGGTACTTCGGGTCGATCGGCAGGTACGCCGCGCCGGTTTTGAGGATCGCGAGCATCGCGACGACCAGATCCGCCGATCGTGGCAGCGCGAGGCCCACCACGGCCTCCGGTCCGGCCCCGAGTGCGACGAGCCGGTGCGCCAGGCGGTTCGCCCGCGTGTCCAGTCGCCGGTACGAAAGCTCCTCGCCACCCGCCACCACCGCGAGTGCGTCCGGAGTCGCCGCGACCTGCTGTTCGACCAGCTCGGGGACGGTCAGGCCGCGACCGGTGGCCGCCACGCCACCGGAATCCGGCACCGGGAGGTCCAGCACCCGCAGCGAACCGACCGGCACGTCCGGGTCGGTCGCCAGCTGCCTCAGGATCCGCTCCAGCGCGGCGCCCATCCGCTCGGCGGCCGCCCTGCCGATCACGTTCTGCTGGTACTGCAGGGAAAGCCGCAGGTACGGGTCGGCGTCGGCCATCACCGTCACCGGATAGTGCGTACCCGAGAACGGGCGGATACCGGTGAAGGCGATGCCCGCCGAGGAGAACGCGTTCGCCATCCCTTCGCGGTCGACCGGATAGGACTCGAACACCACCAGGGTGTCGAACAACGTCTTCAGCCCGGTGGGCCGCTGGATGTCGGACAGCCCGAAGTGGTGGTGGTCGAGTAGTTTGGCCTGCCGCTTCTGGAGCCGTGTCAGTACCTCGGCGAGGGTGTCCGCCGGACCGCATTCGACCCGCACCGGCAGGGTGTTGATGAACAGCCCCACCATCGAGTCGACGCCGGTCAGCTCCGGCGGCCGTCCGGAGACGGTCGCGCCGAACACGACGTCGGACCGGCCGGTCAGCTGCCCGAGCAGCAGCGCCCACGCGCCCTGGACAAGGGTGTTCACCGTGATGCCGAGTTCGGACGCGCGCCGGTTCAGCTCGCGGGACTCCGGCACCGGCAGGGTCGCCTCGACCTGGCCGATCCCGGACGCGTCCGCGTCGGCGGAGAAGGTCGTCCCGATCAACGTCGGTTCGTCGACGCCGTCGAGTTCCGCTTCCCACGCACGCAGTGCCTCGCCACGGTCCTGTTTGGACAGCCACACCATGAACTCGCGGTAGCCGCGGATCCTCGGCAGTGCCGAACCGTCCCCGGCCGCCCCGTAGAGCCGGATGATGTCCTGCATCAGTACCGGCAGCGACCAGCCGTCGAACAGCACGTGGTGTGCGGTGAAGACGAGCTCGAAGCGTTCGGTGTCCATACGCAGCAACGTCATCCGCAGCAGTGGCGGCGCCTCCGGGTCGAATCTGTTCGCCTGGTCCTCGGTGAGGAAGCGCTCGTACGCCGCTTCCCGTTCGGCCTCGGGCAGGTCGCGCAGGTCGATCTCCCGCCACGGGATCTCGACGCCGTCGAGTACCACCTGCACGCGCTCGCCGTCGGCGTTCGGCACGAACACCACGCGCAAGTTGGCGTGCCGTTCGAGCAGCGCCTGCCCGGCCGCGCGCATCCGCTCCGGGTCGACGAGCCCGCTCACGTGGAAGGCCAGCTGCATCTGGTAGGCGTCGTTGCCGGTCTCGTCCACCATGGACTGGAACAGCAGCCCGGACTGCAACGCGGTCAGCGGCCAGACATCGGCCACCGCCGGGTAGCGGATCTCCCAGCCGTCGATGTCGGCCTGGGTGACCGTGACCAGCGGCAGGTCAGACGGCGTCCGGCCGCCGGCGCCGGATGCGGCGGCATGCCGGGCCAGCGCGGTCAGCGCCTCGCACCACAGGTCCGCGAGCTCTTGGACCTCGTCGCGGGTCAGGACGCCGGCCGGGAAGCCGAACAACGCCTCCAGCTGGGCACCGAGTTCGGTGTCGATGACGACGGCGTTGATCTCGACCGTCGACATGGCAGGCATGTCGACGTCGAGGTCGGCCGCCAGCTCCGCCAGCTCCGGTGCCTGGGTCCAGCCGAGTCCGCGCAACGCCTCGGGCATGTCGGTGGTGGAGAACCGGCCGAGGTAGTTGAACCCGATCTGCCCGGTCGGATGCGGTGCGAGCCGTTGCGAGGTCTCCGGGTTGAGGTACCGCAGCAGGCCGAAGCCCATGCCCTTGTCCGGAGCCCGCAGCAGTTGTTCCTTGACCGCCTTGACGATCCGGCCCGCGGCGGGCCCGCCGTCGAACGCCTCGTCGAGGTCGGCTTCTCCGACGTCGAGGCGGACGGGGAACATGCTGGTGAACCAGCCCAGCGTGCTGGACAGGTCCGCGCCGGGGATGATCTCCTCTTCGCGGCCGTGGCCTTCGAGCCGGATCAGCGCCGAGGGCTCGTCCACGCCCCGCCGGGCACGCCACTTCGCCAGCGCCATCGCGAGGCCCGCGAGCAGGCCGTCGTTGACGCCACCGTGGAACACCGCCGGGACCGTGGTGAGCAGCGCGTCGGTGACCGAGTGCGGCAGCTTGACACTCAGCCGCTCCACAGTGGACAGGAGATCGACCGCGGGGTCGAGCGGCCGAGAACCGAGCACCGGGTCGGGACCGTCCACAACGGACTCCCACAACGCCAGTTCCGCCAGCCGCTCCGGCGAGGACGCCTCGTCGACGAGGGCGTGCGTCCATCGGCGGACCGACGTCGCCACCGCCGGGAGTTCCGGCGTCTTGCCGTCACGGACGCTTTCCCACGCCGCCGCGAAATCCGGCAGGATGATCCGCCACGAAACGCCGTCCACGACCAGATGGTGCAGCACGACGGCAAGCCTTCCCGCGATACCGGGTCCGCCGTCGAACCAGACGAACCGCGCCATCACGCCGTCCGCCGGGCTCAGCAGGCCCGTCGCCGCGTTCAGCTCGGCCGAAGCCAGCGCCTGCCAACCCTCCGAAGTCCAGTCACCGTCGCATTCGACGTGGTGGACCAGGCTCACGGCGTCGACCGATCCGGGTGGCGTGACCTCCAAGGCTCCGTCGAGGATCAGCCGTGACCGCAGCAGGTCGTGCCGGTCCAAGACGGCGTTCAGCGTCACGGCCAGACCTTCGGCGGCGATCCCGGGTGGCAGTTCCACGGTCACCGACATGGAGAACCGGTTGAATGAGCCACCCAGTTCCAGCAAGTACTTCGCGACCGGCAGCAGCGGCAGCACGCCTGCCCCGCCGCCCTCGAACTCCTCCAGCACCGGACCCGCGCCGTTGAGCCGGTTCGCCACCGCGATCTCGGCGAGTTCGGCGACATTGCGGTACTCGAAGATCTCCCGCGGGGTGACCTCGACACCCTGTGCCCTGGCGCGGGTCACCACCTGGATCGAGCGGATGCTGTCCCCGCCGACGGCGAAGAAGTCGTCGTCCACCCCGACCCGGTCGAGTCCGAGGACCTCGGCGTAGACCGCGGCGAGGATCTTCTCCTCCGGTGTGACCGGCGCCCGGTATTCACCGCCGGTGAACTCCGGCTCCGGCAGCGCCTTGCGGTCGAGTTTCCCGTTGGGGGTCAACGGCAACCGGTCGAGGATGACGAACACCGACGGCACCATGAACTCCGGCAGCCTCGCCGCGACGAAGCGCCGCAGGTCACGGGTGTCGACGCCCGCGTTCATGTCGAAGTCGAGGTCGCCGATGTCGTCGACATTCCCGGCCCCGTCGGCGTCCGCCCCGGTCGGGACGACGTAGCCGACCAGTTGCTTGCCACCGGATCCCCTGCCCTCGCGGACGACCGCGACCGCCTGGGTGACGCCGTCGTGCGCGGTCATCGCGGCCTCGATCT
This sequence comes from Amycolatopsis sp. NPDC051071, assembly GCF_040682875.1. Taxonomy (NCBI): domain Bacteria; kingdom Bacillati; phylum Actinomycetota; class Actinomycetes; order Pseudonocardiales; family Pseudonocardiaceae; genus Amycolatopsis; species Amycolatopsis sp. NPDC051071. The sequence continues at coordinate 8,623 of NZ_JBFBBY010000047.1, forward strand.
CGGCAGGCTCGATGCGGAACCCGCGCACCTTGATCTGCGCGTCACCGCGGCCGGCGTACTCCAGCACGCCGCCGGCGGTCCACCGCGCGAGATCGCCGGTGCGGTACATCCGGTCGCCGGGGGGGCCGAACGGGTCGGCGACGAACCGCTCCGCCGTCATGTCCGTGCGCCCGAAGTACCCGCGGCCGACGACACCGCCGACGTACAGCTCACCCGCGACACCCGGCGGGACCGGGAGCAGGCCGGGGCCGAGAACGTAGGTGCGCATGTTCCCGATGGGCGCACCGATCGGGGCGGGGCCGGTCGCGGTCCACTCCGCCGAGGCGGGCAGGCCGAACGTGGTGGCGTAGAAGGTCTCGCTCTGCCCGTAAGCGTTGACCACCCGGGCACCCGGGATCGCCTCGCGCACCTTGGCGACCAGCGACGCCGACAAGCCCTCGCCGGCGAACACCACGGTGTCGGCCTTGATCCCGCCGGACACCTGGTCCAGCAGTTCGGAGAACACCGACGGGACCGTGCTGATCAGGCCGCCGGTCCAGCCACCGCGTTCGCCGGCCACGAGCACGTCGCGAACGATCTCGACGCTGTTTCCCGAGCACAGGGAGGTGAAGATCTCGAACACCGAGACGTCGAAGTTGATCGACGTCCCCGCCAGCGTCCGCGAGCCCGGCGTGAGGCCGACCGCCTTCGCCAGTCGCAGCACGCCGTTGACGACGTTGTGATGCGTGATCGCGACACCCTTGGGTGTACCGGTCGAACCGGACGTGTAGATCAGGTACGCCAGGTTTTCCGGCCGCGAACCGCCGCCGAGGTTCGTCGCGTCCCCGGTGGTCACATCGAGTTCGTCGAGCAGCAGGCACGGAATGTCGTTCTCCGGCAACACTTTCACCGTTTCGGCGTCGGTGAGCATCAGTTCCGGACGGGCGTCACTGAGCACATGACCCAGCCGCGCACTCGGGTAACGCGGGTCGATCGGCAGGTACGCCGCCCCCGACTTGAGCACGCCGAGCAACGCGACGACCAGGTCTTCGTTGCGGGGCAACGACAATCCGACGACGGACTCCGGGGAAGCACCCTGCCGGATCAGCTCGCGGGCGAGCCGGTTGGCCCGCGCGTTGAGCTCGGCGTAAGTCAGCTCGCGGTCCTCGAAGACGACCGCGACCGCGTCCGGCGTCGCCTCCGCCTGCCGCTCGAACAGACCGGGGATGGTCAGCTCGGGTGTGGACGCGGCGGTGTCGTTGAGCGTGCCGAGCCACCTGTCGCGCTCACCCGCTTCGAGGACGTCGATAGCGCCGACGCGGACGTCGGGCTCGGCCACGATCCGCCGCAGCACCTTGAGGTACCGGGCCGCCATGGCCTCGATCGTCTCGTGGTCGAACAGGTCGAAGGCGTACTCGATGTCGCCTTCCACTTCACGGCCGTCCGCGCCGGTGACCTCCGCGAGGTTGAAGAACAGGTCGAACTTCGAGGTCCCGGTCAGCGCGCGTTCGATGCCGACCTTCAGCCCCGGCAGGTCGAATTCCGAACCCGCGTAGTTCTGCCAGGCGAACATCACCTGGAACAACGGGTGGTACGCGGTGGACCGGCCGGGGTTGAGGATCTCGACCAGCCGTTCGAACGGCGCGTCCTGGTTCTCGTACGCGGCAAGGGACTTGTCGCGAACATTGTCGAGCAGCCGCGCGAACCCGGGGTTGCCTTCGAGTCCGGCCCGCAGCACCCAGGTGTTGACGAAGAAGCCGATCTGGTCGGTCAGTGCCTCGTCGGTCCGGCCGGCGATCGGGGCACCGATGGTGATGTCGTCCCCGCCACCCAGCTGGTGCAGCAGCACCGCCAGCACGGACTGGAGCACCATCGACACCGTGACGTCGCGGTCGCGGGCGAGCTTTTCCACCTCCGCCAGCAGGTCCGGCTCGATGGTGAAGCTCACCATGTCGCCGCGGTAACTGGCCTTCGGCGGGCGTGGCCGGTCCGTCGGCAGCCGCAACGGCTGTGGTACCCCGGCGAGTTCCGTGCGCCAGTACTCGGACTGCGCGTTCAGCACACTGTCCTCTTCGGACTCATCGCCGAGGAGTTCTCGCTGCCAGAGGGTGTAGTCGGCGTACTGGACCGGAAGCTCTGCCCAGCCCGGCGCCTCGCCCTGATTCCGCGCGGTGTACGCCGTGGCGAGGTCGCGGGCCAGCGGCGCCAGCGACTCGCCGTCACCGGCGATGTGGTGGAGCACCAGCACGAGGACGTGCTCGTCCTCACCGAAGCGGATCAACCGCGGCCGCAAGGGAACGTCGGTGGCGAGCACGAACGGATAGGCCACCGCCTCGGCAACGGCGTCGTCCAGTTTGGACGGTGCGACCTCGACGAGCGGGACCTCCACGCGTGCCTCACCGACCGGCAGCACCCTCTGGTACGGAACACCTTCGGCGTCTTCGGCGAAGACCGTCCGCAGGCTTTCGTGCCGGGCCACGACGTCGCGCACGGACTCGGCCAGTGCCTCGGCGTCCAGTTCTCCCTTGAGCCGCAAGGCCAGCGGGATGTTGTAGGTGGACGACGGACCGTCGAATTTGTGGATGAACCACATCCGACGCTGGGCGTAGGACAGCGGCAGCCGGTCCGGCCGGTCTTCGAGGCGCAGCAACGGCGGCCGCAAGCGGACGTCGGCGGACAGATGCCTGCCCAGCGCCGCGACGGTCGGGCTCTCGAACACCATCCGGATCGGGATCTCGGCGCCCAGTTCGGTGCGGATCCGGCTGATCAGCCGGGTCGCGACGAGGGAATGCCCGCCGAGCGCGAAGAAGTCGTCGTCGATCCCGACCTGGTCGAGCCCGAGGACTTCGGCGTAGAGCCCGGCCAAGGTCTCCTCGGTCGCCGTCCGGGGCGCACGGTAGGCACCGGTGCCGAACTCCGGCTCGGGCAGCGCGGCCCGGTCCAGTTTGCCGTTGAGCATCAACGGGATCCGGTCCAGTACGACGAATGCCGACGGAACCATGAACTCCGGCAGCCGCGCCGCGACGAACGAGCGCAGGGCGTCGGCGTTCACGTCTCCGACGACATAGCCGACGAGCCGTTTGGTCCCGTTGCTCTCGCGGGCGATGACCACGGCCTGCGTGACGCCGGGGTGCGCGGCGAGCGCGGCCTCGACCTCACCCGGTTCGATCCGGAACCCGCGCACCTTGACCTGGGCGTCGCCGCGGCCGGCGTACTCCAGCACGCCGTCGGCGGTCCACCTGGCGAGGTCGCCCGTGCGGTACATGCGGTCGCCCGCCGGGCCGAACGGGTCGGCGACGAACCGTTCCGCGGTGAGTCCGGTGCGGCCGAAGTAGCCGCGGCCGACACCACCCGCCACGTACAACTCACCCACCACGCCCTGCGGAACCGGGTTGAGGCCCGGGCCGAGGACATAGGCACGCATGGTGCCCAGCGGCGTCCCGATCGGCGCGCCGCCGGTGCCGGTCCACTCGTCGGTCGCGGTGAACGTGGTGGCGTAGAACGACTCGCTCTGCCCGTAGGCGTTGACCACCCGGACGTCCGGGATCGCCTCACGCACCTGACGCACCAGCGTCGCGGGCAGCGCCTCGCCGGCGAAAACCACCGTCTTCGCGGTGACCTTGCCCGCCACCTGGTCGAGCAGTTCGGCGAAGGCGGACGGGACCGTGCTGATCAGGCCGCCGGTCCAGCCGCCGCGTTCGCCGAGCACGAGGACGTCACGGACGATCTCGACGCTGCCGCCGGTGCAGAGTGTGGTGAACAGTTCGAACACCGAGACGTCGAAGTTGATCGACGTCCCGGCCAGCGTCCGCGATCCCGCTTCGGCGCCGACGATCGGCGCGAGCCGCAGGACGCCGTTCACCACGGTGGCGTGGGTGATCGCGACGCCCTTCGGCGTACCCGTGGAGCCGGAGGTGTAGATCAGGTACGCGAGGTCCTGCGGATGCAGTGGGGCGAGCCGGTCGGCGTCGGTGAGGTTGCCGTCCGCGGCGGTGAGCGCGTCCCCGAAGAACAGCGTGGGGATCTCGGTGTCCGGCAGGACGTTCACCGTCTCGGTGTCGGTGAGGATCAGCCGCGGCCGGGACTCGGACAGGATGAAGTCCAGCCGGTGGCTCGGGTACTTCGGGTCGATCGGCAGGTACGCCGCGCCCGACTTCAGGACGCCGAGCAGCGCCACCACCAGCTCCGCCGAACGCGGCAGGGACAACCCGACCACGGTCTCCGGCCCGGCTCCCCGCCGCACCAGCTCCCGGGCGACACGGTTCGCGCGGGCGTTGAGCTCACGGTAGGTCAGTTCCCGGTCTTCGAAGACCACCGCGACCGCGTCCGGGGTCTCCGCCGCCTGGTGCTCGAACAACGCCGGGAGAGTGATCTCGGGGGTGGACTCCGCAGCCTCAGTGAACGATCGCAGCAGCCGCTCCCGCTCGCCGGACTCGATGACCTCGACCGCACCCATCTTCACGTGCGGGTCGGTCACCAACTGCTGGAGCACCCGGCCGAACCGGGCCGCGAGTACCTCGACGGCCTCGGGTGCCAGGACATTACGCTGGTAGACGAGGTTCAGCCGCAGATGCGGGTCGGCGTCGGCCATCACGGTCACCGGATAGTGCGTGGCCGAGAACGGCCGGATCCCGGTGATCTCCAGTCCGGCGCTCTCGTGCGCGTCGTTGAGCCCGGCCTGGTCGACCGGGTACGACTCGAAGACGACGAGTGTGTCGAACAGGTTGTTCAGCCCCACGACACGCTGGATCTCGCTCAGGCTGAAGTGATGCTGGTCCAGCAACGCGCCTTGGCGGTTCTGCAACGCGGTGAGCACTTCGGCGAGCGTGTCGCTTTGCGAGTACCGCACCCGGACGGGCAGCGTGTTGATGAACATGCCGACCATCGAGTCAACCCCGGACAGTGCGGGCGGGCGGCCCGAAACCGTGGTGCCGAAGACGACGTCCTGGCGTGAGGTCAGCTGTCCGAGCAGGACACCCCAGGCACCACCGACGATGGTGTTGACGGTGACGCCGAGTTCGGCCGCACGCCGGGTCAGCTCACGCATCTCGGCGGCGGGCATGGTGACCTCGACCTGGTCCACGCCGGTACTGTCCGTTTCGGACAGTGCTTCGGGAACCAGGATCGTCGGCTCCTCGATCCCCTCGAACTCGGTGCCCCACAGGCGAACCGACTCGTCGCGGTCCTGTTTGGCGAGCCAGGTCAGGAAGTCCTTGTAGCCGCGGACCCTCGGCAACGCGGCCGTGTCACCGCGGTAGGCGTAGAGCCGCAGCAGGTCCTGCATGAGCAGCGGCAGCGACCAGCCGTCGAACAGGACGTGGTTCGCGGTGAGCACGAGTTCCGCACGGTCGTCGGCCATCCGCACCAGCGACAGGCGCAGCAACGGCGGCCGCGTGACCTCGAAGTGCTCACCGTGGTCTTCGGCGAGGAACCGCTCGAACGCCTCTTCGCACTCGGTCTCGCCGAGGTCACGCAGATCGATCTCGCGCCACGGCAGGGAAACCCCCTCGACGACGAGCTGGACCTGTTCTCCGGCGGCGTTGTCGACGAACGCGGTCCGCAGGTTCGGGTACCGGTCCAGCATCGACTGGCCCGCCGCGCGCATCCGGCCGGCGTCGACGTCACCGGAGAGGTGCATGGCCAGCTGCATCTGGTAGGCGTCGAACGACGAGTCCACCAGCATGGTGTGGAACAGCAGGCCGGATTGCAGCGCGGTCAGCGGCCAGACGTCGGCCAGCCCGGGATACTCGCGCTCCCACTTCTCGATGTCGGCCTGGGTCGCCGAAACCAGCGGCAGATCGGACGGCGTCAGCCCTCCGGCCCCCGGCTCGGCGACGTGCCGCGCGAGATCCTCCAGCGCCGCCACCCAGAGACCGGCGAGTTCTTCGACGTCCTCGCGGGCGAACAAGGCGGCAGGGAAGCCGAAGGAGGCGACCAGCTTGTCCCCCGTCACCATCGCCTGGACGTCCAAAGTAGACAGAGCGGGCATGTCGGCGTCGAGGGCGGCCTCCAGCTCGGCGGTACCCGGCGCCTGGGTCCAGCCCAGCCCCCGCAGCTCCTCCGGCATGTCCGCCTCGGAGAAGCGGCCGAGGTAGTTGAAGCCGAGCTGCCCGGTCGCGTACCGGGCGAGCTCGGTGCTCGTCTCCGCGTTCAGGTAGCGCAGGAGGCCGTAGCCCATGCCCTTGTCCGGGACGGCGAGCAGTTGTTCCTTGACCGCCTTGACGATCGAGCCGACCGGCGCTCCGTCCTCGACGTCGAGGCGCACCGGGAACATGCTGGTGAACCAGCCGACCGTACGCGAAAGGTCCGCGCCCGGCACGATGTCTTCCTCACGGCCGTGGCCTTCGAGGCGGATCAACGTCGAAGACTCGCTCACGCCTCGGCGGGCACGCCACCGCGTGACGGCCGTCGCCAGCGCGGCGAGCAACCCATCGTTGACGCCGCCGCGATAGGTGGCGGGCACGGACGTCAGCAGCGTGTCGGTCACCGGCGCCGGGAGTTCGACGCGCACGTGCTCCACAGTGGACAACAGATCCACAGCCGGATCGAGTGGTCGCGAACCCAGGTCCGGATCCGGTCCGTCCACGATGGACCGCCAAAGGTCCAGTTCCTTGACCCGCTCAGCGGCTTCGTCGATGAGGGCATGCGTCCACCGCCGCGCCGAGGTCGCGACGTCGGGCAGCTCCGGCGTCCGCCCCTCGCGAATCGCGCCCCAAGCGGCGGCGAAATCCGGGATGAGGATACGCCACGAAACGCCGTCGACCACGAGGTGGTGCAATGCGACGGCGAGCCTGCCGCCCTCGGCGTGATCAAACCAGACGAACCGCGCCATGACCCCCTCGACGGGGTCGAGCCGTCCGGCGGCCGCGTTCAGTTCGGCCGTGGCACGCTCGCGCCAGGCGTCGTCCCACTCGCCGTCGTGCTCGACGCGGTGGACCAGCGGCGCGACGTCGACAGAGCCCCGAGGGAAGACCTCTATCGCCCACTCACCGTTCTTGACCAGCTGAGAGCGCAGCATGTCGTGCCGGTCGAGGACCGCCGCGAGCGTGGCGTGCAGCCCGGCCTCGTCGATCCCCGCGGGCAGATCCAGCCAGACGGACATGGCGAACCGGTCGAATCCACCACCCAGCTTCGTCAGGTACTTCGCGATGGGCAGCAGCGGAAGCCTGCCGACACCGCCGCCGTCGAACTCCTCCAGCACGGCCGCCGCGCCTGCCTGCTTGTTGTCCAGCGCGACTTCGGCGAGCCGGGCGGCCGTGCGGTATTCGAAGATCTCACGCGGGGACACCTCGACACCGCGGGCCCGCACGCGGGTCACCACCTGGATCGAGCGGATGCTGTCACCACCGATGGCGAAGAAGTCGTCGTCGGCGCTGACGCGGTCGAGGCCGAGCACCTCGGCGTAGACCGCCGCGATGGTCTTCTCCTCGTCGGTCGACGGCGCGCGGTACTCGCCACCGGTGAACTCCGGCTCGGGCAGCGCCTTGCGGTCGAGTTTCCCGTTGGGTGCCAGCGGAAGCCGGTCCAGCAGCACGAACGCCGACGGGACCATGAACTCCGGCAGCCGCTGCGAGACGAACTTGCGCAAGTCCGCCATTTCGACACCGGCCCGGAAGTCGGCGTTGTCCGCGTCGCCGGTGAAGGCGGGGACGAGGTAGCCGACGAGTTGCTTGCCGGTGTTGCTCCCGCGGCCGTCCCGCGCGATCACGGCGGCCTGCGCGACGCCGGGGTGCGCGGTCAGCGCGGCCTCGACCTCCCCGGGCTCGATCCGGAACCCACGCACCTTGACCTGCGCGTCACCGCGGCCCGCGTACTCCAGCTTGCCGTCGGCGTTCCAGCGCGCGAGGTCGCCGGTGCGGTACATCCGTTCGCCTGCCGGGCCGAACGGGTCCGGCACGAACCGCTCCGCCGTCAGGCCGGACCGGCCGTGATAACCGCGGCCGATCGCACCCGCGACGTACAGTTCACCCACCACACCCGGGGCGACCGGGGCGAGGTCCGGGCTGAGCACGTAGGTGCGGATGTTCCCGAGTGGCGTGCCGATCGGCGCGTTACCCGCGCCGTCCCAGGTGTCTTCGGGAGCGAGGGTGAACGTGCTGGCGTAGAAGGATTCGCTTTGCCCGTAGGCGTTGACGACGCGGACGTCCGGCATCGCTTCGCGGACCCGCTTCACCAGCGAGCCCGAAAGGCCCTCACCCGCGAACACCACGGTGTCCACAGTGGATTTTTCGGCGAAGACGTCGACCAGTTCGGCGAACACCGACGGCACAGTGCTGACGACGTTACCTGCCCAGCCGTCCCGTTCCCCGAGCACGAGAACGTCGCGGACGACCTCGACGGTGGCACCGTGACACAGCGCCGTGAAGATCTCGAACACCGAGACGTCGAAGTTGATCGACGTCCCAGCCAGCATCCGCGCCCCCGGTTTCGCGCCGACGACCCCGGCCAGCCGCACGACGCCGTTGACGACGCCGGCGTGCGTGATCGCGACGCCCTTCGGCTTCCCCGTCGAGCCCGACGTATACATGACGTAGGCGAGGTTCTGCGGCTTGGCAGGCACCGGGGTCTCGGTCTCGCCGCCCAGTTCGTCCAGGCACACCAACGGAACCACGGTGTCCGGCAGGCCCGGCGCGGTCGCGCTGTCGGTCAGGATGAAGGCGGGGTTCGCCTCCGACAGCACGAAATCGAGCCGGGTGCTCGGGTATTTCGGGTCGATCGGCAGGTAGGCCGCGCCGGTCTTGAGGATCGCGAGCATCGCGACGACCAGGTCGGCGGACCTCGGAACGGCCAGCCCGGCGAGCGACTCCGGCCGGAGCCCGCGTGCGGTAAGCCGTTCAGCCAGCCGGGAAGCACGCTCGTCCAGCTCGCGGTAGGTCAGCTCGACGTCCTCGGCCACGACCGCGATCGCGTCCGGGGTCTCGGCCGCCTGACGTTCGAAGAGCCCGGGAATGGTCAGCTCGGGTGTCGGCGCGGCGGTGTCGTTGAGGTCGGTGACCAGCAGCTTCCGCTCGTCGGCGGTCAGGACGTCGATGTGTCCGACCGGCAGTTCCGGCGTGGTGACCAGTGCGCGCAGGACACGCTCGAACCGGGCACCGATGGCCTCCACCGTGGCGTGCGTGAACAAGTCCGTGGCGTATTCGATCTCGCCGCGAAGGCCGCCGGTGGCCTGCGGGATGAAGTTGAACTCCAGATCGAATTTCGCCGTGCCACTGGGGATCGTCTCGAGCGAGGCCTTGAGACCTGGCAGGGCGACGTCGACGTGGTTCACGCTCTGCCAGGTGAACATGACCTGGAAAACGGGGTGATACGCGGTGGAGCGCTCGGGTTTGAGGATCTCCACCAGCCGCTCGAACGGCGCGTCCTGGTTGTCGTAGGCGGCCAGCGCCTTGTCGCCGACACGGTCGAGCAGATCGCCACCCGCCGGGTTGTCACTCAGGTCGACACGCAGCACCCAGGTGTTGACGAAGAACCCGATGAGGTCCATCAGGGCCTCGTCGGTCCGGCCCGCGATCGTGGCACCCATGGCGATGTCGTCACCACCGCCGAGCTGGCGCAGGAGCACCGCCAGCGCCGACTGCAGCAGCATCGGCAGGGTCAGGCCACGCGACCGCGCCAGCGACTCGGCCGCCGTGACGAGGTCCGGCTCGATCGCGTAGTGCGCCATCGCGCCGCGATGGCTGGCGACCGGTGGGCGGGGGTGGTCGATCGGAAGCGGGGCCTGCTGCGGCACTCCGGCCAGCTCCGCGGTCCAGTACTCCAGCTGTGCGGCGATCGCACTGTCCGGATCGGACTCCTCGCCAAGCGCCTCCCGGTGCCACAGCGTGTAGTCCGTGTACTGCACCGGAAGTTCGGGCACCTCCGCCTCGGCACCGGCCAGCCTGGCGGCGTAGGACTCCGACAGGTCGCGGATCAGCGGGGCGATCGACTCGCCGTCGGCCGCGATGTGGTGGATCAGCAGCACGAGGACGTGTTCGTCCACGGCCTGCCGGAACAGCGTCGCCCGCACCGGGATCTCGGCCGACAGGTCGAAGGCGTATGCCGACGCCGACACGATCCCGGCCTGGACCTCGTCCGGGGCGACGTCGACGACCGGCAGCGGCAGGTTCGCCGTCTCCTCGGGCGCGACCTGCTGATACGGCACGCCATCGGCGTCTTCGAGGTACAGCGTCCGCAGGCTTTCGTGACGGCGTACCAGGTCGCCGACGGCCACCCGCAGGGCTTCGGTGCCCAGCACACCCGACAACCGCAGCACGATCGGGATGTTGTAGGTCGCCGACGGCCCCTCGAAACGATGAATGAACCACAACCGGCGCTGCGCGAACGAAAGGGGAATCATCTCCGGCTCTACTCCTTGATCATCTTGCGCAGTTGCGGCCTGCTGGCCTTGGCGATGGTGTTCCACTCAGCGGAAAGCCGGGCGATCGTGGGGTACTGGAAGATCGACCGGATCGACACGCTGACCCCGAGTTCCTTGCGGATCCGGCCGATCAGCCGGGTGGCCTTCAGCGAGTTCCCGCCGATCTCGAAGAAGTCGTCGTCGATGCCGACCTCTTCGGCGCCGAGCACGGCACCGAAGAGTCCACAAAGGACTCGCTCGCGTTCGGTCCTCGGCTCGCGTTTCTCGGACGGCCCGGCTTCGGCGGACTCACGCACGATTTCCAGGACACCGTCGGCCGTCCAGCGAGCGAGCTCGCCGGTGCGGTACATCCGCGTCCCGTCACCGCGGGGATCCGCGACGAACCGGCTCGCGGTCAGCCCGGCGTCCCCGTACTGGCCGCGGGCGACCGGCGCGGCGACGTACAGCTCTCCTGCCACTCCCGGCAGGGCCGGGGTGAGCCCGGCGCCGAGCACGTAGGCGCGGCTGTGGCCCAGCGACGTGTCCGCGGCGAACTCCGAGTTGTCGGAAAGCTCGGCCTCGGCTCCGGCGCACAGGGCGGCGAGGACTTCCAGCACCGTGCTCACCCGGACACGGTCGCCGGGCGCGAGACCCGCGGCCGAAGCCAGCCGGGTCACGCCGTTGACCAGCACGTCGTGGGTGACGGCGACGGTGTTCTCCCCGTCCGCGTGGCGAAGGTGCGCCAGGTGGCGCGGTCCGATGAGCGGTGCCGGGTCGGCGTCGTATCCACCGGGTTCGCCGAGGAGCACCCGCGGGATGCCGTTGTCCGGCAGGTCCGCGGGACCGACGATCAGAGAAGGGCTCACAACACCCGGAACCGGGTCCGCCAGGACGTACGCGGCGCCGGCCTTGAGCGTCGCCAGCACCGCGACGACGAGGTCCACCGACCGCGGTAGCGCGAGCGCGACAACCTTGTCCGGACCGGCTCCGGCCTGGATCAGCCGGTGCGCCAACAGGTTCGCGACCGTGTTGAGTTCGCGGTAGCTCACCGGGGTGTCCCCGGCGACGGCGATCGCGTCGGGCGTCGCGACGACCCGGCGTTCGAACAACACCGGCACGGTCGATTCACCCGCCGCGGCCGCGCGGATCTCCGTGACACCGAAGCCACGCACCAGTTCGCGTTCGGCGTCGTCGAACACGTCCACCGCGCCGACCTTCAGACCGGGTTCGGCGACGATCTGCCGCAGTACCCGGAGGAACCGGTCCGCGATGCGCTCGACGGCCTCCCGTTCGAAGGCGTTGACCTGGTAGTCGAAGGACAGCCGCAGTTCTTCGCCGGTTTCGACCAGCAGGTTCAATGGGTAGTTGCCGCCCGGCGCGGACCGGACACCGGCGAGCGAGACACCCGCGTTCGCCGCCGCTTCCGCGATCCCGTCCCGGTCGACCGGATAGGACTGGAACACCACCAGCGTGTCGAACAGTTCGCTCACGCCCGCGGCCTCGTGGATGTCCGCGAGCCCGTGGAAGTGGTGGTCCATCAAGGCCGCCTGGCCGTTCTGGACCTCGGTCAGCAACTCGGACAGCGTCGTGCCGGGAGCACACCGCACCCGCACGGGCACGGTGTTGATGAAGCTGCCGACCATCGACTCGACCCCGGCGAGTCCCGGAGGCCGGCCGGACACGGTCGCTCCGAACACCACGTCCTGACGGCCGGTCAACTGTCCCAAGAGGACAGCCCAGGCGCCCTGCAGCAAGGTGTTCACGGTGACGCGCGATTCGGCCGCACCGCGCGCGAGGTCGCCCGCCCGCACCGACACCTCGACCTGGCCGATGCCCGCTCCCGCGACCTCCTTGTTCCCGGCGGCCAGTAGCGTCGGGCCGTCGACGCCGTCCAGTTCGGCCGCCCAGGCCCGTGCGGCGGCGTCGGTGTCCTGCTTCGCCAGCCACGAAAGGAAGATCCGGAAGTCACGGACCGGCGGCAAGGCGGCCGAGTCACCTCCGGCGGCGTAGATCCGGAGCAGTTCCTCCAGGAGGATCAGCTCGGACCAGCCGTCGAACAACAGGTGATGCGCGGTCAGTACCAGTTCGTAGCGCTCGTCGCCGGTCCTCACCAGCGCCAGGCGCAGCAACGGCGGCGCGGTCAGGTCGAAGCTGACGGCGTGGTCCTCGGTCAGCAACCGGTTCAGCGCGTCGGCAAGATAGTCCTCGGGCACCGAACGCAGGTCGGCTTTCCACCACGGAAGCGTGACCTCGTTCAGCACCACCTGCACGTGGCCGCCCTTGCCGTCGTCGACGAAAGCGGTGCGGAGATTCGCGTGGCGCCGCAACAGGGCCTGGCCGGCGGCCCGCATCCGCTTCGGGTCGACGTGCCCGTTCAGCCGGAACGACAACTGCATCTGGTAGTCGTCCTTACCGGACTCACCGAGCAGGGTGTGGAACAACATCCCCGACTGCAGCGCGGTCAGTGGCCACACGTCGGCCAGCCCGGAGTACTTCCGCTTCAAGGTCTTGAGCTCGTCCGGGCCGAGGCCGACCAGCGACAGGGGTTCGTAAGGCTCGGTCTCCGCCGTCTCGGCACCGGTCTCAGTCGCCACCGCGCCGAGCGCGGCCACGGTCCTGGCTTCGAAGACCTGCCGGGGAGTGACCTCCAGCCCCCGATCGCGAGCCCTGGTCACCACTTGGACAGACCGGATGCTGTCGCCACCCATCGAGAAGAAGTCGTCGTCGATCCCGATCCGCTCCAGGCCAAGCACGTCGGCGTAGACGGCCGCGAGGATTTCCTCCTCCGCCGACCTCGGGGCCCGGTACTCACCGCCGGTGAAGTCCGGCTCGGGCAGTGCGGCCCGGTCCAGCTTCCCGTTGGGAGACAAGGGCAAGTTGGGGAGCACGACCAAGGCCGCCGGCACCATGTAGTCCGGCAACGAGTCGCCGACGGACGCACGCAGTGCGGCGACGTCGACCTCGGCGGGCCTGCCGTCCTCGGCCTGTTCCGGGACGACGTAGCCGACGAGTTGTTTGCCGCCACCACGGACGTCGCGAGCGATGACGGCCGCCCGTGCGACCCCGGGACGGGCGATCAGCGCGGATTCGATCTCCCCGAGTTCGACGCGGAAGCCGCGGATCTTGACCTGGTGGTCGACGCGGCCGACGCAATCCAGCTGGCCCGCCGGGCTCCAGCGGGCCAGATCGCCGGTGCGGTACATCCGGGAACCCGCCGGGCCGAAGGGATCCGCGACGAACCGTTCGGAACTCAGCCCCGCCCGGTGCAGGTACCCCCGCGCCAGTCCCGAACCCGCGATGTACAGCTCGCCGACCGCGCCGGGCGGCACGAGCCGCAAGTACCGGTCGAGGACGTACACCTGGGTGTTCGCGATCGGCGCTCCGACCGGCGGCCCGCCGGTGAAGTCGCCGATGGGCCAGGACGTCGACCAGACCGTGGTCTCGGTCGGGCCGTACAGGTTGGTGACCGAGGCCGCGAGTCCGGTCATGGTTCGGGCGAGTTCCGGCGGCGAGGCTTCGCCGCCGACGCCGATCCGCAGCCCGTGCAGGGTCGTGGGATTGTCCGCGATCACCATCTGCCACAGCGACGGGGTGCCCTGCATGATCGTGACGCCGTGCCGGTCGATCATCGCCCGCAGTTCGGCGGGCTGGGTGACGATCTCCTTGTCCGCGATCACGATCGCGGCACCGGTGACCAGCGGCAGGTACACCTCGGGGACGGCCATGTCGAACGCGATGGTGGTCACCGCGAGGAACCGGTCGTGCGGCGCCATCGGGAGGATGTCCCGCATGCCGGCGAGCAGGTTGACCAGCGCGGAATGCGGGATCATCACACCCTTCGGCTTCCCTGTGGAGCCGGAGGTGTAGATGACGTACGCGGGGCTCACCGCCGACACGGCCACCGCCGGGGCGTCGTCCGGGTAGCCGTCGAAGTCCTGGTCCAGGTCTTCCGGCCCCAGCACGAGTACCGGGTCGCTGTCCTCAAGGATGAAATCGAGCCGGGTCGAGGGGTAGTCCGGGTCGATCGGAACGTAGGTACCGCCCGCCTTGAGCACTCCCAGCATCGCGATCCAGAGCCGTTCCGACCGCGGCAGCAGTAAGGCGACCCGCTGCTCAGGGCCAACACCCCGGTCGATCAGCCAGTGCGCGAGCCGGTTCGCCCGCGCGTTCAGCTCCCGGTACGAGAGCCGGACGTCGCCGCAAAGCAACGCCGTCGCTTGCGGCGTCGCCGCGACCTGCCGTTCCAGCAGGTCGCACACCGTTCCGTCCGGGGTTTCGACCTCGGTGTCGTTGAACGTACGGACGAGCCTGTTCCGCTCGTCGGCACTGAGGAGATCGAGTGCGCCGATCTTGGCCCGCGGCTCGGCCACCATCTGCCGCACCAGGCGGACGAGCCGGGTCGCGATACCCCGGATCGCGCCCTGTTCGAACATGTTCCGCTGGAACTGCAGGGAAAGCCGCACCTGGGCGTCGGCCTCGGCCAGTACGGTCAGCGGATAGTGGTTGCCGATGAACGGGCGGATCCCGGTGACGGCGATTCCCGCCGCGGCCGTGGTCTCGTTGATGCCGATGCGCTCCACCGGCGCGGAGTCGAACAGCACCAGGGTGTCGAACAACGCGCTGAGCCCGGTGGCGTGGTGGATGTCGGTCAGCCCGTGGTACTGGTGGTCGGCCAGTTCGGCCTGGCGGTCCCGCAATCGGTGCAGGAACTCGAAAACGGTGTCGGCCGGGGTGAACCGCACCCGCACGGGCACGGTGTTGACGAAGGTGCCGATCATCGCGTCCGGGCCGGTGAGCGCGGCCGGGCGGCCCGGCACGGTCGCGCCGAAGAGCACGTCCTCCCGGCCGGTCAGGCTGCCGAGCAGGATCGCCCAGGCGCCCTGGACGAGCGTGTTCACGCCGACGCCGAGTTCCACCGCGCGCCAAGAAAGTTCGCGAGCCTCGCCGACCGGCAACGGAGCCTCGACCCGGCCGATCCCGGCGGTGTCCACTTCGGACGCCGTCGCGGAAACGAGCAGCGTCGGTTCCTCGACACCGTCGAGTTCCTCGGCCCAGACACGCGCGCTCGTCTCGCGGTCCTGTTCGGACAGCCAGACGAGGAAGTCCTCGTAGCCCGAAACCCGCGGTAATCCTTTGGTGTCACCGTTGGAGGTGTAGAGGCGGAGCAGTTCCCGCATCAGCGGCCGCACCGAACGGCCGTCGAAGAGCACCTGGTGCGCGGTCACCACCAATTCGGCGCGGTCCGGACCCAGCAGGACCAGGGTCATCCGCAGCAACGGCGGCTTCGACAGATCGAACCGCTCACCGCGGTCCTCGACGAGGAACCGTTCGAACGCCACCCCGCGGGCGCCCTCGGCCAGTGCGCCGAGATCGATCTCCCGCCATGGCGGTTCGACGTCCTCGACGACGACACGGACATGGTCACCGGCGTCGTCCGCGACCACCGCGGTCCGGAGATTCGCGTGCCGCCGCAGCAGTGCGCGTGCGGCCCCGTGTAGCCGTTTCGCGTCGACCTGCCCCGACAGATGCACGACGAACTGGAGCTTGTAGGTGTCGAAGACCGACTCGTCGACCATGCTGTGGAACAGCAGTCCCGACTGCAACGGCGTCAACGGCCAGACATCGGCCAGCCCCGGATAGTGCCTTTCCCAAGCGTCGATTTCGTCCTGGCTCACCGAAACCAGCGAGACGTCCGACGGCGTCAATCCACCCACGACCGGACCGGCCAATTCCTACACCCCATCTCTGCCTGAACATCCACCCCGAATGCCTTCTGCGGGGAATGCGGAATTCTTCTTGACATCGCCACGCCCGCTGATTCAGCGGCGTCGGCCCCCAGCTGGAAGAGCTCGGCCTCCATCACCATCGGCCCAGTGGCGGCGCCGGGTCAAGGATGTACCTGACCTCGCTGTTTCCCGTGGCAGTCACCCGTCCTGTCGACAGGACATCCCTTCAGTGCGGCCCCTTCCGGAGTGTATGAAGAGAAACGTCCGGCATTTCGCGTCGCATGGTGAAAGGAAGTGCGTCGAATGTTCGTTCCCCATCACTATCGAGAACCGAACGGGACGTGGATGGTCGACGTGCTCCGCGGAAATCCGCTGGCACTCATGCTGTCCAACGGTCCCGGCGACGGTGAGCCGTTCGCGACCCACCTCCCGGTGATCCCCGATCCGGAAATGGAGGGCGAATGGGCGGATGACCTTACCGGCGGACTCCTGCTCGGCCATATGAACCGTGCGAATCCACAATGGAAATCACTCGAAGACGGCCAACCGGTCGTGGTGATCTTCACCGGACCGCATGCCTACATCTCCCCAGCCGTCTATGAGGTCACCCCCGCGGCGCCGACGTGGAACTTCACCTCGGTACACGCGCACGGGGTACTGCACAAGGTCACCGGAATGGAGCCGACGCTCGAAGTCGTCAAAGCGACGGTCCGGGCGTTCGAAGCCGATTTCGGGACAGGCTGGGACATGGAGCAGTCCCTCAACTACTTCCGGCAGATCGCGCCGGCCGTCGGCGCCTTCCGGATCGCCATCACCAAGGCCGACGGCATGTTCAAGCTCAGCCAGGAACAGAAACCCGAAGTCCGGGACCGGGTCGTGCAGAACTTCGCCGAACGCGACTCGGCACGGCACCGGGCCACCGCGAAGCTCATGACCCAGCTGCCCTGAAAACCAAGTGAGGTGTGACCACATGACCGTCGACAGCGTGGAACTGGTTGTCGAAACCCCCTACATCTGGCGCGCACGGCGCCCGGATGCCCGCCATCGCCTCATTTGCTTCCCGCACGCCGGTGCCGGAGCGGGTGCGTACGCCGAGTGGGCGGATCTGCTGCCGCCGGAGATCGAACTCGTCGCCGTGCAGTTGCCGGGGCGGCAGAACCGCATCATGGAGGACCCGTTCACCGAGACCGGGCCGCTGGTCCGGGTACTCGCACAGGCGCTGCGCCCGGTGCTGGACGGTTCGTATGCCTTCTTCGGGCATTCCTGCGGCGCGGTGATGGCTTACGAACTGACCCGCGTACTGCGTGGCCGCGGCGCCGCCGGGCCGGACCACCTGTTCTTCTCCGCACAGCCCGCCCCGCGGTTGTTCGACCAGGTACCGCGGCTGCACGACCTCACCGACGACGAGTTCCGCGAGCAGGTCGCGGAACTGGGCGGGCTGGACCCGGAGATCGCCGAGGACGAGGACGTGATGGACGCATTGCTGCCGACGTTGCGCGCGGACTTCGAGATGTGGGAACAGCATCCGGTCGCCGACGGCGAACCACTCGACATCCCGATCACCGTGCTGTCCGGCCGCGAAGACCCGCGTGCGCCCGGAACCACCGTCGAGGGCTGGCGCGAGCACACCACCGGGCCGTTCCACGCCGAGTACTACCCCGGCGGCCACTTCTACTTCCTCGACGCAGCCGCTGAAGTCGTCGGGTTCCTCGGCCAGTCGCTGCTGGCGCCGAGCATGACCGGGAGGGTCTCATGACCACGTCCATCGATCCGGAACTCGTCGCCGGGCTCGAATCCGCCACCCAGGCCGTGCCGGGGGTCTGGCAGGCCGTCGCCGTCGTCCGGCAAGGCGCACGCGGGACCGCTCCCGCCGCCCCGGTGGTGGCCGCGCCGCTCGCCGAAGTCGCACCGCCGGTGAGCGGCAAACCCTCGTCCGAGGTCTACGGCCCGGAGCCGCGGATCCCCGAGGGCGCGCCGATGACGTTGCAGGACGCGCTGCGGCAGGCGGCGGAGCAGGTGCCGGAGAAGGGCACGATCTTCGTCCCGCGTGAAGGCGAAGCGGCCCTGCAGAGCTTCCCGGAACTCGTGGCCGACGCCGAGCGGGTCCTCGCCGGGCTGCGTGCGGCCGGACTGCGTCCCGGGGACGCCGCGTTGTTCCAGTTCGACGACAACCGCTGCTACATCACGGCTTTCTGGGCGTGTGTGCTCGGCGGGTTCGTGCCGACACCGGTCGCGGTCTCGACGACGTACGCGGCACCCAACGCGGTGAACCGCAGGCTGTACAACGCGTGGAACCTGCTGAAGCGCCCGGTGCTGCTCACCGACCGCGCGACAGCGCCCGTCCTCGCCGGTGTCCGCGACCTATGGGACGAGCCGGACGTCCGCATCCTGGCCGTCGAAGAGCTGGGCGAGCACGAGCGCGACCCGGACTGGTTCCCGACGTCGGCCGGCTCCCCCGTGTTCAACCTGCTCACCTCGGGCAGCACCGGGGTGCCGAAATGCGTGCGGCACACGAACGCCAGCGTCGCGGCGCGGACCTGGTCGAGCGCGCAGGAACGCGGTTACGGGCCGGACGACGTCACCTTGATCTGGATGCCGCTCGACCACGTCGCGATCGTGATGTACAACGTGCGCGACGTGTTCCTCAAGGTGCTGCACGTGAACGCGCGGATCGACGCCTTCCTCGGCGACCCGTTGCGGTGGCTGGACTGGCTGGACGAGTACAAGGCCACCAACACGTGGGCGCCGAACTTCGCCTTCGCGATGATCAACGAACGCGCGGACGAGATCGCCGGGCGCGAGTGGGATCTGTCCCGCGTCCGCGCGATCACGAACGCCGGCGAGCCGGTCGTCGCCGCGACCAGCCACCGCTTCCTGGACCTCCTGGAGCCGTACGGCCTGCCCGCCGACTCGATGTGGCCTGCCTGGGGTATGTCGGAGACCTGCTCGGCGGTCACCTACGCCTGCCAGAAACGCGACGACCACGCGGCCGGGATGGTCGTCGTCGCGCCGTCGTCGATGACCGGCGAGATCCGGTACGTCGAGGCGAGCGAACAGGACGCCGTACCGTTTTCCGAGGTGGGGCCGCCGATCCCGGGATTCGGGGTACGCATCGTCGACGACTCCGGTACGACGCTGCCGCAGGACCGGATGGGTGAGCTGGAGGTCCGCGGTGGCGCGATGATGAGCGGCTACCACAACAACCCGGACGCCAACCGCGACTCCTACACCGGCGACGGCTGGTTCCGCACCGGCGATCTCGCGTTCGTCCACCAGGGATCGGTCGTGATCTGCGGCCGCAAGAAGGACCAGATCGTGGTGCGCGGCATCAACTTCATCGCACACGAGATCGAGGCCGTCGTCGAACAGGCCGAGGGCGTACGGGTCACCTTCAGCGCGGCCGCCGGCATCCGTGAGCCCGGTGAGGGTTCCGATCGGCTGGTCATCTTCTACGTGCCGTCGAGCTGGGACGCCGACGCGCTCGCCAAGACCGCGCAAGAAGTCCGGGCCGCGCTGGTGCGTGAGATCGGGATCGGACCGGATCTGCTGGTCCCGGTGACCGACGCCGAATTCCCCAAGACCGGCAGCGGCAAGATCCAGCGCGGGCAGCTGGTCGGCGAGCTCAAGGCAGGCCGGTTCGCCGACCGGATCTCGGACGAGGTCGCCGAAGACGACACCTGGTTCTTCAGCCGCCAGTGGTCTCCCCTGCCGTCCGTGAGCACGTCGGCTGAACCCGGCGTCCAGCTGGTCTTCGCCGAAGACCGGCAGCTGCTGCAACTGGGGCTCGAAGGCCCGGTGGTCGCGGTACGCAAAGGCGACGAGTTCGCGGAGGAAGCGCCGGACCGGTTCCGCGCCTCCTGCGGCGACTTCCGGAAGGTGGTGGAACAGGCGGTCGCCCACCACGGCGCGATCTCGACCGTCGTCTTCGCCTGGCCGCTCGACGGCTCCCCCGACGAGCCCGCGGCCCGGCTCGCGACGGTGACCGAGCAGCTGACGGCGTTGCTGAAGACGTTGGTGGACTTCGGTAAACCACGGCTGCTGGTGCTCACGTCGGGTGCGGTGCACGCGCGGACCGGCGACCAGGTCGACCTCGGCACCTGTGCCCTGCCCGGCCTGATCCGCACGGCGGTGACCGAGGCTCCGCTGCCGGTGATCCGGCAGGTCGATCTGCCCGGTGGCAAATCCGGCTGGTCGGCCGCGCTCCGCACGGAGCTGGCCGATCGGGTCACCACCGGCGTCGTCGCGGCCCGGAACGGCGAACGGCTGCGGGCACGGCTGCGGCCGGTACCCGAGTCCGAGGCGGACGGCGGCGGGGCCCCGGTCGTCCCCGGCGGGCTGTACCTGGTCACCGGCGGGCTGGGCGGGATCGCCTACGACCTCGCCGGATACCTGACCGCCACCTATGGCGTCCGGCTGCTGCTGGTCGGCCGTTCCGCGGCCTCGGGTGAGAAAGCCGAGCGGCTGGAGGACCTCTCGCTGTTCGGCGGCGTCACCTACGCGCGGCTCGACATCACCGACGAGCAGGCCCTGCGCGAAGCGACCGAAGCCGCCGAGGCCCAGTGGGGCCGACGGCTGGACGGCGTCCTGCACCTGGCGGGCGCGGACCCGACCGGGCAATGGCAGAACCTCGAAGAGCACACCCTGACCCGCGAGACCGCGGCGGTGTTCGAAGAGCTGTACAGCGCCAAAGTCTCGGGCACGCTGGCGATCGCCAGGGTGCTGGAAGACCGGCCGGAGGCGTCGCTGGTGCTGTTCGGCTCGGTGAACGGCGAATTCGGCGGGCACTCGTTCGGCGCGTACTCGGCGGCGAACACGTTCCTGGTCGGCTTCGCGGACCACTGGCGGCACGATCGAGGCCGTGACGTGCGCTGTCTCGCGTGGAGCATGTGGACCGGTGTCGGCATGAACCGGAGCCAGCCCGCCGGCCCCGCGAAACACCGCGGGTTCCGCTCGATCGGCCCGGCGGAGGGGCTGCGTTCCTTCCTGACCGCGACCGCGGTTCCGCACCACTACGTCATCATCGGCCTCGACCTGGCGAACCCGCTGATCCTGTCCGAAGTGGACTCCGGCGACCTGCGTGCACACGAGATCCTCGTGGCCTACACGACGGAGGACACGGACGCCGCGAGTGTCCACAAAGCACTGGAACCACTGCTCGGTTCGATTCCCGTGCCGGTCCGGTTCCTGGCCGTGCCGCGGATTCCCACGGACGTCAACGGCGCCGTCGACACGGCCCAGCTCCTGCTGGACGCCGCGCCGAAACGGCCGAGCCGCAAGGAATCCGAGCCACCGGCCACGGAGCTGGAACGGCGGATCGCGGTCATCTGGTCCGACGTGCTCAACCGGCCGTCCATCGGCCGGGACGACTCGTTCTTCGAACTGGGCGGCAACTCCCTGCGCGCGACGCGGCTGCTGGCCATGGTCGGCGACGAACTGGAAGTACGGCTGACAACACACGAGCTGTACCAGAACCCGACCGTCGCCGGGCTGGCCGCGGCGATCTCGGACAGCTGAGCCCTGACCGGGTGGCGGTGAGCCGCTCCCGCCATCCGGTCAGCTCCAAAATCCACCCGGTCCCGGTAACTCCCGAAGCCGAAAGCCGTGTGGACCCTCAATAACTCGGCGGCTGCTGCTGAGCGGGCGGGTCGGGCTGCGGGTAACCGGGCTGTGCGACCATCGGGTAATTGCCCGGCTGTGGTGCGAGGCCGGATTGCCGAGGCGGACGGCCACCCTTGACGACCGCGATCGCGACCAAGAGCCAGGAGAGCACCGCGGCGGCGTCGAGCGGGATGGCGACTCCCATGAAGATCCATCGGACTTCGTCGATGCCGAGGTCTCCGGACGCACTCCACTCCGGCACGTTCAACGCCACGAACTGCCAGACGATGCCCGCCGCCGTCGTGACGAGCATGACGACGTACGCGCCCACCATCAGGCCGGAGACTCCCTTGGAGCGTCCTCTGATCGAAAAGATCAAGCCAAGCAGGCCTACCACGAGCAGCAACACTCGCGGGATGGCCTCGATGCTCGTGAACGTAAGGGGTGACATGCCTGCCTTCCACAACTTTCCGCCGGAAGCCGGGACGTCCGGGTTACGCCAGGGGCGATCCTAGGCGGTGACAACGCCCCGCGTGGCGGGATGCCCAAAACTCACTGTCATGCCGAGAAGCGGCCAGACGTCATGCTCCGATTTCGCTTGCGAGACGTTCGAGGTATCCGGCGAACCTGGTCCGGTCAGCGGAGTTCCAGCCGGCGGTGAGTTCGACGAATTTCGCTCGCTGCCACTGGTGTGAGTGGTGGAGCAGGTCCAGTCCGGCCGTCGTCAAAGCCACCACACTGCGCCGTGCGTCCGAGCCGGCCTGTCGCCGCTCGAGGTAGCCCTCCTCGGTCGCCGCGGTGACCATCCGGCTGGCCCCGGAGCGGTCGAGACCAAGCTGCTGGGCCACTTGACCGACCGTCACCTCGGCTCCGTCACGCCGGAGCGCGTCGACGGCGTCGACGACGAGGACGTGCTGAGTCATCGATGCCTCATGCCCTGCCTCCACGGCGACCCCACGGGTCCATCGTCGTGACCAGAACCGAACGAGCCGGAACAGCGCGGGCCCACCGTCATCCATGCCACGAGCCTAGCCAAACGTGCGGATCGCATCTATATTACGTGCGTATCGCACGCTTTCTCAGGAGGTATCCCCATGGCCGTGGTCCTCAACCACACGATCGTCCGCGCCGCCGACCAGGACGCGGCGGCGTTGTTCTTCGCCGAACTACTCGACCTGCGGGTCGGTGAGCGCACCGGGCCGTTCACCCCGGTGCAGGTCAACGACGACTTGACGCTCGACTTCGACCAGCGTCACGCCGTCGTTCCCGCTCACTTCGGGTTCCTTGTGGACGACACCACCTTCGACGACCTGACCGCGCGACTGGCGCAGTGGCCCCACGTGTCATACGGATCCGGCCCCGAAGGCGGCTGGGACCGGTCGATCAACCATCTGGGTGGCGGGCGCGGCGTCTACGTCGGCGACCCGAACGGCCACAGCTACGAGTTCTTCACCGCCGTGCCGCCGTCCTGACCTCCTCCCCACGCGAGGGTCACCACAACGGCGTAACTCACGTGCTCAAACCCGTAACTCGCGTGCTTGAGCACGTAACTCGCGTGCTTGAGCACGTAACTCGCGTGCTCAGGGACGTAACTCGCGTGCTTGGAGGCCGAACTCGGTGTGCGGGCTCTGAGCACGCGAGTTACCCCTCCAAGCACGCGAGTTACCCCTTCAAGCACGCGAGTTACGCCTCCAAGCACGCGAGTTACGGCTCCAAGCACGCGAGTCCCGGCGTCGAGCACGCGAGTGCGAGTGCCGCGCCGCCCAGGGCACCATCTCGCCACAAGGCGCCGGGCGGTGCTCGGCGACGACCGGGTGCGGCGCGGATACGGTTGACCGTGGTCGCGGGTGAAGAGCGCGCTGGCTAAGGGTCGACTTGGGGAGCATCGCGAAGCATCCGCCAGCACAGGTAGATGCAGGCGCCGGCCGCGGGCGCGCCGCCGATGAGCGTGGCGGCGATGCCGAGGGCGGTCACCTGCTCGGCCAGATACAGCGGTACCAGCACCGCCGTGGCGACAGCGGATTTCGCCACGAAGATCGCGGTGCACAGTTGATAACGGCGTCGCCGTACCGGATCCCGCCGCCAGCCGAACCGTTCGCCGCGGGCAGCCTCGACCACCAGCCCGATCACCGGCCACCGCACCAGCATGGACACCAGGAACACCACTCCCCCGCCCGCCTGCATGAGCACGGCGGGAAGGTAGAAGTCGACCGCGTGCCCGCTACTCCCGGCCAGCAACGCCGACACCCCGACGATGGCCAGCCCGATCGCCGCCTGCCAGTACTTCCGGTCGGTGAACACCCGCACCACCGCGAACACCACCACACCACCGACCGCCACCAGCGCGGACGTCAGCACCTGGCCGGTCACCAGGTAGGCGACCAGGAACAGCACCCGGGAGGCGACGCCTTCGACGACCGTGCGCCAGCCGCCCACGGCGGCGAACAACGACAGGGACTTCCGGGTCAGCAGGTTGAAGCTCATGAGCCCGCCTTCACCGCGACAGGCGTGGTGAAGCTGTTCCGGCGCAGCTCGTCCTCGTAGGCGCCGATCGCGTCGAGCAGGCCGAGCCCGCCGCGATCCGCCGCGACCAAGGCCTCACTCAGGCGATGCGCGTCCCGCATCGCCAGATTGCCGCCGAAACCCGGCGCCAGGTGGATGGCGTCACCGATGACCGTCACCGGGCGGGCCTGCCAGGCGGGGACCGGCGGGATCATCCCGATCCGCAGCGCGACCGTGACGTCCGGCCACGCCTCGGCCACGACCATCCTCAGCGCCGAGGGCAGGTCCGCGGCCAGCTCCTTGGCCCGGCGCCACACCGCGGCAGAACCGAGCCGCTCCCGTGTGACCGGCAGGGCCCACATCACGTAGTCCTCGACCTCGGCGACCGCGCTGTGCCGCAAGGAAGGCAGCCACCGCTGTCGCGCGGCCGCGGGAGGTTCGGTGAACCGCAACAAACCCAGCGCCATCATCGTGCCGCGTACCGCCGCACTCGCGGGGCTGTCGCCGATCAGTTCCGGCAGCCCGGTACCGGCCACCGCCCGCAGCGGGGTCGCACCCATGAGCACGCGCCCTCCGGTGTCGGCCACCCGGGCCTGCGGCAGGTACTGGCGCCGGATCACCGAACCGATCCCGTCCGCGCCGACCACCACGTCCGCCGTGTCCATGGCGCCGTCGGCGAACCACACCCGGACCGTGCCGTCGGCTCGCTGCTCGAACCGCGTGACCTCCGCCCCGAAATGGACCACGTTCTCCAGCCCTGTCAGCAAAACCGCACGCAGCAACGGCCGATGGACCTGTCTGCCTTGCCGCGCCCGGCCCGCCATGCCGTCGGACGGCTGAGCACTCACGACGGTGAGCGATCCGTCCACTTCGGACAACGTCAGGGTCTGCTCGCGCTGCCCACCCATCGTGGCCTCCGCCATCGCGGCGTGTGCCGGAGGCAGGCACGCCCGCAACGCCGAAAGGCCCCGGTCGTCCATATGCAGGCTGACACCCTGTGGACGTCCCAGCGCGCCGTCTCGCTCGTACACGACGACATCGATCCCCGCCCGGCGCAACCCGTGCGCGAGCGTCAACCCGCCGAGACCGGCACCGACCACGATGACTCTCATCCCACCGCCACCTTTCTTCATCACCCGATGAAGAACACTGTACGGCGGGTGGGGAGCAAACTCCACCGAACGATGAAGAAAGGCGGTTGTTAGGCTTCGGCGGTCATGACAGAACACGGCACCCCCCGAAGGTCCGGGCGCTGGCGGTCCGGCGCGGAGAGCAAGCAGCGGATCCTCCAGACCGCCCGCGAACTGTTCGGCCTGCACGGCTACAGCGGCACGACCGTGCGTGCGATCGCGACCTCGGCCGGGGTCGACCCGGCGATGGTGTTCTACTTCTTCGGCACCAAGCAGGGTCTCTTCGGCGCCGCGATCGAGATGTCCGGCAACGTCCCGCCCGCGATCGAGTCGCTCTTCACCGACGGCCTCGACGGCATCGGCGAGCGCGTCGTCCGCACCCTCCTGGAGAACCTCGACAAATCCGACCGCACCCCGCTCGTGATGCTGACCCGGTCGGCACCCACCGACGAAGGGTCCGGGGCGCTGCTGCGCGAGTTCATCGACCGGGAGATCACCGACCGGCTCGCGGCGATGCTCGACACGCCGGACGCCGCGCTGCGGGCAGGCATGGTCAACGTCCAAATCCTGGGGCTCGCGGTAGCGCGGTACATCGTCCGGATCGAACCGATCGCGTCGTCGTCCATCGACGAACTGGTCACCCGGTTCGGTCCGCTCGTGCAGCACTGCCTGACCGGGCCGGCAGTGCAGGAGACGTAAGGCGAAGGTGCCGTACTCGGGCGCGGGGCCGGTGTCCTACGTCGATGCCGGTCCAGGGAGCCGCCATGGCGGGCCCCTCTCGGCACTGGTGGTCGCGCGGACCGGCTGAGTTTGGTCCGCGCGACCGGGGAATCAGCCGAGGATCGCCCGCATCTCGGTGATCTCGGCCTGCTGGCCGTCGACCACCTTCTGCGCCAGCGCCTTCACCTCGGCGTTGGTTCCTTGCTGTAGCGCGGTCTTGGCCATGGTGAGCGCACCTTCGTGATGTTTGACCATCATCTCCAGCCACTGCCGGTCGAAGGCGGCGTCCTTGGCCCGGCCGAGGTTCGCGAGATCGTCCTCGGTCATCATCCCGGACATCGAGCCGTGTTCGGAATGTTCACCCGACGTCGCGACACCCCATCCCTTCAGCAATCCGTTCAGCTGCTGGATTTCCGGGTCTTGCGCCTGCTGGATCCGGCCCGCGAGGTCGATGACCTTCGCGTTCTTCGTCCGGCCTTCGACGAGTTTCGCCATTTCGAGGGCCTGCTGGTGATGCGGGATCATCCCCTGCGCGAACGTGACGTCGGCCTGGTTGTGGCCCGCCTGCTGGGGAGACGGCATGTTCATCGTGGACATGTCGTGCCCGCTGGACGGCTTGTCGGAGCTCGCACAGCCGGCGAGCACGGCGAAGGAGGCCAGGGCGGCGAGAGCCGCCCCGACCAGTTTCCTGCTGGTCATGGTTTCTTCCTCGGATCGATTTCGGGTATGGCGGGGGAAGTGCCCGCCTGTCACACCCGCGACACGCAAAGGAAGGACAACCGCTCCGGAACCGGTCTCCAGCGCGGCGGATCACGCCCCCAAGCCGAACCGTTGCCCGGCGGCGACTTCCACGTCGCCATGGTCCGTCCACGTCGGACGAGCAGCCACGCGACGAAGAGGAGCACGGCCGCCGCCAGCACCGCGAGACACAGGTGCAGTCCATTGTGCTCATTGTGCTCACTGCCGTCGTCGTGCGCGGGAGTGTCCGTACAGCACGGATCCGCCATCGCGACCGCGGCCATGTCGTGCGTGGCCGTTTCGTGCTTGGCTGTTTCGTGCCCGGCCGTTTTGTGCACAGCGCCGTGGCTTGCTTCGGCGGTGACGTGGTGCATCCCGACCAGACCCAGCGCCACCACGCACAGCAGCAGCCACCGGAGGGCGGCCGGGTACGCGGACTGGGTCACGCCTCCACCGTAGCCGACGTGAGATCGTGGGCGGGTGACGCTGTCCGAACACGACATCCGCGCCGTCCGCACCCGCGCGCAACTGCTCAGCACCCCGGCCACGGACGTACTCGCCGTCGCCCGGTCGGTCGCCGCGATCCAGGCGCAGTCGAGCCCCGCGGCCAGGCTCGCGTTCCGGGCTCGCTGCCGAAGCCTCACCGCGGCGGACGTCGACACGTCACGGGCGGTGGCGCGCACCTGGCTGATGCGCAAGACACTCCACCTGGTCCCGGCCGCCGATCTCCGCTGGCTGAACCGGCTGTTCGGGCCACGCAACGTCCAGGCGGGCCAGGGCCGCCGCCGTCAGCTCGGCCTCACCGACGAACTCTGCGAACGCGCGTCGAGACAGCTCCAGGATCTCTTGCCCGGTAAGACGCTCACCCGGCAGGAGATCCTGGAAGGCTTGGCGGATAACGGGGTAACGCTCGACCCGAGGTCGCAGGCCCCGGCACACCTGCTGGCGTACGCGGCCAACAGTGGGCTGATCTGCCGCGGCCCGGACGAGGGCGCGGAACCGACGTACGTTCTTCTCGACGAGTGGATCACCGAGGAGAACCACCCGGACGAGCCGGTGACGGAACTGGCCCGCCGGTACCTGACGGCGTACGGCGTCGCGACGGCCGACGACTTCGCCGCCTGGTCCGGACTTCCGCTCGGCACCTGCCGCAAGGCTTTCGACGTACTGGATCTCGCGGCGGCGGGCACCGGCTTCGCCCTCGCGGAAACCGACCTGACCGCTCCGGCCTGTCCCCCGCGGCTGCTCGGCGCTTTCGACACCTACTTGCTGGGCTACCGGGACCGCGATCTGCTCCTCGACCCCTCGCATGCGAAACGCGTCAACTCAGGCGGCGGGATGATCGCACCCACCGTGCTGGTGGACGGCCGGATCGCCGGAATCTGGCACACCAAGCGGACAGCGAAGCAGACGAAGGTCGTCATCGAACCCTTCGCCACGCTTTCGCGGTCCGCCATCGCCGGTCTTGAGTCCGAAGTGGACGATTACGGCCGCTTCGGTGGGGAAGCGGCCACACTTGTCACTTGAGGGACCGGAAGAACTCCCGCACGTCCGCGACCAGGATCTCGGGTTCCTCCAGCGCGGCGAAATGCCCGCCACGGTCGACGTCGGTCCAGCGGACGATCGTATGCGCCGGTTCCGAGTACCGCCGGATGCCGACGTCGTGGGCGAAGATCAGCGCCGCCGTCGGCACCCCCGAGTTCTTCTCCACGACACCCCACGCCTCGCCCTCGGCGTATCCGACGTACGCGGACGTCGCCGCCGTACCCGTGAGCCAGGTGAACATGACGTTGGTGAGCAACGTGTCGCGGTCGATGATTTCGTCCGGCAACGTCGGACGCGGATGTGTCCACTCGCGGAATTTGTCCATGATCCAGGCCAGCTGCGCGACCGGGGAGTCCACCAGCCCGTAGCCGAGTGTCTGCGGCCGCGTCGACTGGATCGAGATGTAGCCGAACTCTTCCCGCATGAACGCCGCGATCCGCCGGATGCGGTCGCGTTCGAGATCGGTCAGCGAAGCCAGTTCCTCCTCCGATAACTCCATCGGGGGCATCGGCGTCAGGCCGCCGTTGACATGCACGCCGATCACCTTGTCCGGCGCGGCCCTGCCCACCTCCGGCGACACCGCGGCGCCGATGTCGCCGCCCTGCACGCCGTAGCGTTCGTAGCCGAGCCGCCGCATGAGTTCCGCCCATGCCCGGCCGGTCCGGTGGGTGGTCCAGCCTGCTTCCGTGATCGGGCCCGAGAAACCGAAGCCGGGCAGCGAGGGGATGACGACGTGGAACGCGTCGGAAGGGTCTCCGCCGTATGCCCCCGGATCGGTGAGCGGTCCGATGACGCCGAGGAATTCCACCACCGATCCCGGCCAGCCGTGCGTGAGGATCAACGGCGTCGCGCCCTCTTCGGGTGAGCGGACGTGCAGGAAGTGGATGTTCTGCCCGTCGATTTCCGTGGTGAACTGCGGAAATCGGTTGATCTCGCGCTCGACGGCACGCCAGTCGTAGCCGTCACGCCAGTATTCGGCGAGTCCGCGCAGCCAGGCCACCGGCACCCCGGTGTCCCAGCAGTCCCCCGGGAGCGGAGCGGGCCAGCGCGTGCTGTCGAGCTTCGCGTGCAGTTCGTCGAGCTGCTCCTGCGGGATGTCGAGACGGAAGGGGCGGATCTCGGTGTTTTCCATGACGCTTACGTTATGAGCCATCGCGGACAGGTTCGGTCCTCAATCGGAACTGTTCCCCGGATACGGGAAGATGCGCTGGTGACGGACAAGTACTTGGCGTACGGCAGGCTCATCCGCGGCGGGAAGATCCTGTTCATCCGGCGGCGGCCCGGCTCCTTCCTCGGTGGCCATTGGGAACTGCCGGGTGGCACCGTCGAGCCAGGTGAGGCCACCGCGGAGACCGTGGTCCGCGAGTTCGCCGAGGAGACCGGCCTGGCCGTGCGGGTCACCGGCGAACGGGGCGCCCACAGCTGGGACGACGTCGAGGGCAGGCCGATGCGGATCCACGCCACGGTGTTCGCGCTCGCCGAAGAGGAGCCGGGCGACGTCGTGCTCGACCCGGACGAGCACGACGCTTTTGCCTGGTACACCAAGGAAGAAAGCGCCGGACTCGACCTCGCCGAGCACTTTCGGGACGCACTCGAAGACTGAGGCCGGGACCAGTCCCGAGTGGACCTCCCTACCCTCTGCCGCATGCTCCGACGCCTGCTCATCCCCCTCGCCGCCCTCGCCTTCGTCGCGGGATGCGGTTCAGAGTCGCCAGCCGAGCCCCCGAAGGCCGCGGACGGCGCCGATCTCGCCGCCTGTTCCGACGGCATCTGCGAGGTCAGCGCGAAAGCGGGCGGCAAGATCACGCTCCCCGCTCAGACGAGGGTCGAGTCCGTGACCGTGCGGTCCGTCGACGCCGACACGGTCGCGCTGGTCGCCACGGGCATCGGCACCAGGCAGGGCGGAACTTGTTCCGGCAAATGCGAAGCGTCGGGCACCGGCAAGGATTTCCAAGCCAAACTGTGGGCCGGGAGCGGCCTCACCTACAACAATCTGTCGGTCACCCTGCTGGGCGTCGGCGACGGCGCCGCCGTGCTCAGGATCAAACCCGCGGCCTGAGTCGCCCTTGTCCGTTCCGCCCAGCGGACGGCGGGCGCGATGAGCGTGCCTGCCAGCAGGAACAACCCACCCAGCACCACCCAGCCCACCGGGCCGCCCACCAGGATCAGGCTGGTCAGGAGCACCGGGCCGAGCATCCGGGCGATCGCCGTCCCGGCTCCGAAAAGCCCTTGGTACTGCCCCTGTTTCCCGTCGGGCGCGAGGCCGAAGCCGATCTCCCAGGAGCCCGCCGCCTGCGCCATCTCCCCCAGCACCTGCAACGCGGCCCCCGCGAGCAGGACCAGCGCGGCCGCCCAAGCGGAACTGCTCATGGCGGAGAACGAGAAGATCAAGCAGGAGACGAAGAGCAGCAGCCCGGCGTACCGGGCGTAGCGGGAGGCGCTGCGCAAACCGGTGACGCCGCGCGCCACCCGCACCTGGAAGACCACGACACTCGCCGTGTTGAGCACCAGCATCGCCGAGACCAGCCAGCTCGGGGCGGCCGTCCTTGTCGAGATCCACAGCGGCAGCACCAGGCTGAACAGCGGCATGTAGAGCAACATGATCATGTTGAGCAACGCCAGCAGCGCGTATGGCCGGTCGCGGAGGACGGCCACGGAGGGCTCGCCGGTCCGGACAGGCACCGGAGCCACCGAAGGAACCTTACGCAGCACGAGAGCCGCGACGACGAACGTGAGCGCGTCAATGACGAAGACGGTCAAGAAGGCCTCTCGCGTCCCGAGTGCCAGCGCGATCCCGCCGAGCGCCGCGCCGATCGCGATCCCCGCGTTGGACATCGCCTGCAACCGGGCGCGGAACGTCGTGCGCTCGGCCGGGTCGACCAGACCGGCGAGCAGTGCCTGCCTCGCCGCGCCGAGACCGCATTGGAAGCAGGCGTAGACGCAGGCCGCGATCATGAACGCGACGGCGGAGCCGATGAAGAGGAAGGCCGTGACCGACGCTGCCGTCCCGAGTCCCAGCAGGACGGCCGTTCCCTTCGGCCCGCGGCGGTCGGCCAGATGTCCCAGCGCGATCCCGGCCACCGAACCGACCGCCCAGCCCACGGTGAGGCCGAGACCGACCTGCGCGGGCGAAAGCCCGACGATCAGCGTGAAGTAGAGGGCCGAGCTGACGTAGTAGGCGCCGTCGCCGACGGAGCTGATCAGCTGCGCCAAGGCCAGTCTCTTCGTGGACTCCATGGACTCAAGTTAGGCGCCGGATTGGCCACATCCCAGTTCCAATTTCCGGCAGTTTGATTGGGCCAATGTACGCTCGGGTCGTGCCGTTCCACATCAGCCTCGACGGGCATACCGACCTGGCCGCGCGGATCTACCGCCAACTCCGCGACGGCATCCTCGACGGACGCCTGCGTTCCGACGAGCGTCTGCCGCCGACCAGGGAACTGGCCGGTGAGCTCGGCGTCTCGCGCAACACCGTCGCGGTCGCCTACGAACGGCTGACCGCGGAAGGCTTCCTCAGCGGTCAGGTCGGACGCGGCACGTTCGTCAGCGCCGATCCCATGGCGCGGACGGGCCGTGCCGCTCCCGCGGGTGCCGGACTGCGGCCTGCCGAACGCTGGCGTTCGCTTCCCGCCCCGCTCGGTGCCGACCGGCAGGAACCCGCCTTTGACTTCCGCGTCGGCGTCCCGGACCCGGGCCTGTTCCCGCTGCGGACGTGGCGCCGTCTGGTCAGCCAGGCACTGCGGCCGTCGTTGCTGCCGCCGTCGGGTTACGCCGATCCGGCCGGGCTCGAAGGACTCCGGGTGGCGATCGCCCGGCATATCGGCGCGGCCCGGTCGGTGCGGGCGAACGGTGAGGACGTCCTGGTCACCCAAGGGGCGCAACAGGCACTCGACCTGATCGGCCGCGTCCTGATCGAACCGGGTACCCGCGTCGCCGTCGAGGATCCCGGTTATCCCCCGGCCGGACGGCTTTTCGCGTCGCTGGGCGCACGGGTCGCGAAGGTGCCCGTCGACGCTGAAGGCCTGGACGTCACCGCACTCGCGAAAGGCACTCGTCTGGTCTATACGACGCCATCGCACCAGTTCCCGCTCGGCACGCCGATGTCACTCGCCAGAAGGACGGCGTTGCTGGCGTGGGCGGAGCGGAACGACGCGGTGATCGTCGAGGACGACTACGACAGCGAGTACCGGTTCTCCGACCGGCCGCTCGAACCACTTCAGAGCCTCGACCGCAACGGCAGGGTGCTCTACGTCGGTTCCTTCTCGAAGACCCTGCTTCCTTTGCTGCGGCTTGGTTTCCTTGTCGCACCCGCTTCGCTGCGCCCGGCGTTGAGGCAGGCGAAGCAGCTGATGGACTGGCACGGCGACCTCGTCACCCAATCGGCGTTGGCGAGCTTCATCGACGAAGGCCTGCTCGCCCGGCACGTCCGCAAGGCCACCCGTGAGTACGCGGTGCGGCGGGACCGGATCCTGGCCTTCGTGCACGACGAACTGCGGGACGTACTGGAAATCATCCCTTCGAGTGCCGGGCTGCACCTGTGCGCGACGGTCGCTCCACAAGCGACGGTCACTGTGGACGGTGTCGTCGCCGAGGCGGCACGTGCGGGCGTGGCCGTCGAAAGCCTTTCCAAGTACGGCGGAACGCGTGGCGGGCTGGTGATCGGTTACGGGATGGTCGGCGCCGACCGGATCGACGAGGGGCTCGCGCGGCTCGGCGCGTGCTTTTCGGCCGCCCGGGTGTCATGAAAGGGTCTTTCAAGACACTTTTCGTCTTGAAAGACCCTTTCATGACACCCGGATGCCGCCGTGCGCCCGAAATTGTCGTACCCCGGTGGTCTCCTGTTTCCCAGGCGACAGCGGGCCCCGGCCGGGGCCCGCGCGCGGAAGCGAGGAGGAAGTCCCATGGCCGGGGAAACAGTGCTCACGGTGATCGGCAACCTGACGACCGACCCGGAACTGAAGTTCACGCCGTCCGGGGCGGCGGTCGCGAACTTCACGGTCGCGTCGACGCCACGCGTCCTGGACAGGGCGAGCGGGGAATGGCGCGACGGCGACCCGCTGTTCCTGCGCTGCACACTGTGGAGACAGGCCGCGGAGAACCTGGCCGAATCACTCACCCGGGGTACCAGGGTGATCGTGCAGGGCAGGCTGAAGCAGCGATCGTACGAAACGAAGGAAGGCGAAAAACGCACGGTGGTCGAACTCGACGTCGACGAGATCGGCCCGTCACTGCGCTACGCGACGGCGAAGGTGAACAAGGCGGGCCGCAGTTCGAGCGGCACCCCGTCGGACGGCGCGTGGGAGCGAACGCCGGTGCCCGCCGGGAGTCCGGAGCCGCCCTTCTGAACCCGGTTCCGATCGGCGGGAGCTGAAGGGTGCTTTCCCCGCATGCGATGCGGCGAAAGTCCCTTCAGCCCCGACCTGTTTCGACCGGAAGTTCCCTCCCGCGAGGGACCGATCTCCCCCTCCGGCGCCATGCGGACCACGGCCGCCTGCTCGGATGCTGGAGGTCGTGAACACGACCACGATTGTCACGGAACTCGGGTTGGACCCGGCCGACAAGCGGCACGCGGCGTTCGCCGCCGGACTCCGCGCCGGGCTCGCCCGGGTCGAAGACGAACTCCAGGAGGTGTTGCGCAGTCCCGGCTATCCGGACCTCACCGAAGCGGCCACCCATCTCGTACGTGCGGGCGGAAAACGGCTCCGGCCCCTGATGGCCTTGACCGGCGCGGCGTTCGGCACCGACCCGGACGGAACGGTGCCGGACAAGGCGAATTCAGCCGCGGTCCTCGTCGAACTCGTCCACGTCGCGACGCTCTACCACGACGACGTCATGGACGAGGCTCCGATGCGGCACGGGGTGGCGAGTGGAAACTCCCTCTGGGGCAACAAAAGAGCCGTCCTGATCGGCGACTACGTCCTCGCCCGCGCGGCCGTGGTCGGCGCCGGACTCGGCGATTACGCGTTGAGCCTGCAGGCGAAAACGTTCGGCAGGCTCGTCCGCGGTCAGTTCCTGGAAACGACCGGGCCGTTCGAGGACTGCGGGAGGCACGCACCCTACGAACACCACCTCCAGGTGATGGCCGACAAATCCGCGTCGCTGATCGCCATGGCAGGCAGGCTCGGCGCGCGGGTGTCGGGCGCGGATGAGCGGATCATCGAAACGTTGGGCCAGTACGGGGAACTTCTCGGTGTGGCGTTCCAGATCTCCGACGACGTCCTCGACATCTCCGCCACCACCACGGATCTGGGAAAATCCGCGGGCACCGATCTCCGCGAGGGAATCGTGACCCTGCCGATGCTCCACGCGCTCGACGACGAAGGTCCCGGCGCCGTGCGGCTGCGTGAGATCGTCGGCCACGGACCGGTTTCCGATCCAGCTCTCCGGCACGAGGCACTCGAACTCCTGCGTGTCTCCCCCGGTGTCGACCGGGCCCTCGCCGAAGCACACGGCTACGCGGCCAAGGCCCGGGATCTCGCGCTCAGCCTGCCCGAGTGTCCGGCAAGGGCGCTTTTGGTCGGCCTTTCGGCGTACGTGGTGAACCGCGGCGAATAACCCCGCGGCGTTCGCTGCCAGGGTCGAAGGGCAACGCAAGGCGACAGATGGGGTCGCCCCACACAGTCCCGCACCACACAGTCCCGCACGGCAGTCACTCCTCCGCGGCCGGAGGGGACGCCCAAGACCACGAATAGATTCTGTCCGGCACTCGAAAACCCTTTCCGGGGCTAGAATCCGACGGCGTGCCCGCGGCGGGCACCTGGCGATGAGAAACGAGGCCGGTGACCGAGGTGACGGACCGCGGCGGGGAGAGGGTCGTTCCCCGCCAGGTGGACAGATTCGATCAACGGCGCGCGCAACTGGCGATGTCGGCACTGGTCACGTTGTCCGAACTGGGCTACGCCCGCACGAGCCTGCGGGACATCGCGCAGAACTCCGAGTTCTCCCACGGGGTCCTGCACTACTACTTCCGGAACAAGGCCGAGCTGATCACGTACTGCGTCAAGCAGTACAAGACCGAATGCGTCACCCGGTACGACCGGATAGTCGAGAGCGCGGAGACGGCCGACGGCCTGAAACGGGCGTTCGGCGCGGCGATGGCGACGACGTTGCGCGAAGACGCGCGGCTGCACCGGCTCTGGTACGACTTGCGTAATCAGAGCCTGTTCGAGAAGGTGTTCCGGGCGGACGTCCTCGCCATCGACGAGACGCTGGAGCTGATGATCTGGCGGATCGTGGCCCGGTACGCGGAATTGCTCGGCAAGCCGCTGGACCTGGACCCCTCGACGGTCTACGCGCTCTTCGACGGCCTGTTCCAGCAAGGGCTGCTGAAGTATCTCGCCGGCCGGGACGGCGCGGCGAGACATCTTCAGGATTCGGCCGAACGAGTTTTGACGCGGATCTTCACCACTTGATGGTCGGGTACCAGATCATCCCCGTCCGGCCCAGCACCCGCAGATCCCAGTACAGCAGCGTGAACGTACCCGCGATCAGCAGCGCGGCGCCGGTCACGACGGCGATCCTGGTGGGTTTGGCGAGCATCCACCGTTGCAGCCGCCCGCCCGTCCCGTTCGTGAGGATGAGGAACAGCAGCGCCATCACCAAGATGTTGCCGACGGACTGCAACGCGAACGCGGCCGCGCCGTAGAAGACGTTGTGGCTTTCGGCCGCGCTGCGGAACATCATCCGGAACAACGGGAACGGGCGGCCGATCAGGAATCCGCCGATGAGCGCGCCCATCAGGACGAGCGGCGTCGGCGGGAACCGGCGGGTGAGACCGGCGATCGGATTGCGGATGATGCCGACGGAAGCCAAGCCCAGCACGATGAACACGATCCCGATCACACCGAAGACGATCATCGACTGGATGCTCCGCGGCGTGAGCCCGCCCGGTGAGGTCGCCGTCGAGAACTGCGGCATCCGGGTGCCGACGAGTGCGACGATCACGCCGTACACCACGGAAACGGTCAGCATGCCCGCCGCGATCCAGCCCAGCGGCTTCAAGGTGCCGGCGAACTTCGGCCGTCCGGCGGTTTCGCCACCGACCAGCGGGGCGACGGCGCCGAACGCGGCGATGTTGCACGCGGTGAATGTCCCGGCGAGTCCCGAGACGAACGCGAAGAACGTTCCGGCCAGGACACCGCCGATCGGGGTCTCCTTGGCGTTGTGTCCCAGGAGGGTGTTGGCGACGCTGTCGCCGATCACACTGTCCACAAAGGGCGCGGACCAGATCACCGTCAGCGCGAAACCGGCGAGGACGGACCAGAAGACGACCCGCCACCGATGCTCCGGATACGGTCCGGAACCGAGGAAAGTCGCTTGCGGGGTAAGGGGAACGCGTTCGGTGACGGACATCGGCCCTCCGGGGTTAGGCGATTCCTCTGCCGCTCATCGTCGTTCCCGGGAGGAAGGTGCGCCACCTCCAAAGTGCCGATCCGGGGTGCCGCCGAGCGGCCTATGCGCTACGGCGGCCCCGCCGGCCGCTACACCTAGGTGTCCACTGTGGCACGGAATCCCGGATACTCGCCTTCGAGTCGTTGCAGTTGCGAAGTCAGCTCTCCGATGCGGACCTCGTACTCCCGGCGCAACGATTCGTAACGCAGGATCAGGGAGCTGTAGCAACGCAGGTCGTCCTGTTCGAGCGAGCCGTCGCGGAAGGCCGTCCAGAACACCAGCGCTGCCGAAACGAGCATCACGAACGCGACCAGGACGGCCAGCAGGAAAGCGAGACTGGTCAGACCGCTCAGCTCGCCCTCGGTGTAGACCCGGACGAACATCACCGCCGCGATCAGGCCGACCAGCACCACCGCGGCCAGCATGCTCAGCTTAGAACCACGCGAAAGCGTGCGCCAGGTGAGCCGCCGCCGGTCGTCCTTGTTCTCCCGCTGGTCGTGTCCGAGGTGGTAGAGGGCCGCCGCGGCGCCGCCGGTGGCCAGTACCGAGATCACGACGCTGATCACCAGTTGCAGGCCGAGCGGATTCGCCCAGTCGACGTTGAACATCGAACTCGCCAGCCAGAGCATCACCGGGAAGTCGACCACCACCAGTCCGAGCAGGGTGAGCACCTTCGCCGACCTCGACACGCGATAGTGCCGCAGGCTGCCGCGCAGTTCGTCGAAATCGATCTGCTCGGTCAGCATCTCCGCGCGGTGCTTGGCCTCGTACACGGTCATGAACTGCCCGCGAGGCCCGATCACCGGGGTGCGCAGGACGCGGTCCGCGGCGAGCTTCAGCTCCGCGATCCGCGCGCCGAGCCTGCCCATGGTTCCGGCGGCCGCCCGCTGATAGTCGTCTTGATGGTCCTCCGCCGCCGCCCGCCGCAGTGGCAGGCGTGGGGTGATCCGGTCCAACCCGTCCATGACTGTCCTCCCTCGCTCAGTACGTGATGTCGACCCGGCGCATCTTCACGGCGACGCCTTCGTCGAAGACACCACCGGACATCGCCGTCATACCCGGCGCGGTCCCCCCTCCACTCGCATCGATCCGAACGCCCGCCCCGGCCGCTCGCAGTGCGCCCGCCACCGCGTTCGCCCGTGCGGCCGACAGCTCCGCCCTGCGCTGTCCGGTCGAACCCGGCGGATCCGCCGTGAACCCGCGGACGACGACCCCCGCTGAAGGCTTCGCGGCGATCCTCGACGCCAGTTCCGCCAGAACCCCTTGTGCGGCGGGGGAAAGCGCGGCGGAATCCCCGGCGAAGCCGAGGACGTCATTGGACAACGTCGTCTTCGTCGTCCCGTCCGGCCCGCGGACCGAGACGATCCCGGGCACCGGGACGTCGGGTGTGGGGACGGTCCCGTTCGGCGGCCGGGAGTCGAGCCTTGCCTCGTCGAAGAGGCATTCGGCGGCACCCGCCGCGTGGCAGATCTCCCGCCAGTACGCGACGAGCCGTTCCCTGACAGGCAGGGAAAGCGGTGCCTGCGGCCCCGCGGTGGCGCCGATCCCGGCCATCACGAACCGCCAGCCGCCCAGTTTGGGCAGCAGTCCTCGTGCCTTCAGTTCCGCCGCCGGCGCGGCCGGTTCGAGCTGCCAGCCCGTCCGCCTCAAGTCGAACCCGCCGTCGGTCGAAAGCCCGCTGCTGAGCACGACGAGTGTCCCGGGTCCGACGCCGCGGACCGCGTTGTCGATACCGGCCAGCAGGTCGACGCCCGGCCGCGTGGCGGCCAGCCCGCCGACGGCTTCCGAGACCCGCCGGACATTGGCGTCGACGAGGTTTTCGCGTTGCAACCCGTGCTCGACGGCGCCGTTGGCCCGGCGCGGGGTCAGCGGGAGGGTCTGAGTGGTGTCACCGTCGGCCGTCGCCACGATCGCGAGGCTGCCCTTGCCGTTCTTGCCATCGGTGGCGTTCGTACTGCGCGCCGCCTCCGCGAGCCGGCTCTCGATCCCCGAAGGAAGCGAAGGACGCGGTTCGTTCGCACTGGCGGAGGCGAGGATGACGATCCGCTCCCCGTCGCCGCCGTCCGCTCCGGCGCGGGCTCCACAGGCGCTGACCAGCGCGGTGGCCAGTACGAAGATCGGTAGTGCGGCTCGCGAACGCTTCACGGTGACCTCCCCGGCTTTGAAGGCAAACCCCAGTGTGGCAGTTGCCGACGCCTAGCGTCAATTGCCATTATTGACAGGCAGTTGACGGATATGAACTTGAGATCTACCCAGCCACTTCTCGACTCACACTGGTGCGTTTGAGTGAATGACGCCCGTAGGGAGCCGAGACCGAACCCCGAGGGGGCGGCGGTATGCTCCCCGCGAAGAATTACCAGGAGTAACGTGCGGCAATAGCCGCACGAAAGACCCAACGCGATGGCAACTGCCGATGCGAACGGAGTAAACTATTCCGATGAGTGGTCCGGTACCCGGCGTGGACGGTGTCCGCAGTGCTCTGGTGAGGCTGCGGACGCGGACCGGGCTGAGCGCCGAAAGGTTGCGTTCCACGGAAGTCGGAGTGAGGCCGATCCTCGACCTCCCAGTGGTCCGGCAGATCGTGAACACCACGGACAAATCCGAACCCGAGGCCGCGCTGGACGCGGTGCGGCGGATCGCGGGCCAGCTGCCGACCGAGGAACTCGTGATCGTCGACATGGCGCTCTCCCTCGGCCTGCTCGCCGAACGATTCCCCGACGCCCCCGAGATCGAGACCCTGTACGCGGCCGACGTCGGCGAACGCCGCGAGCGGCTCGTGGAACTCTGGGAACCGATCCACCGGTTACTCGGTGCGGACCTCCCCGAACGGCATCTGACCGTGCGGGCGCTCCGGTCCACCTTGGAGAGTGGCGCCCTCTCCAAACTGGCCGAACTCTGTGTCAGCAGTTCCGTTCTCGACGTGGCCCTCCCCGAGCCCGGCGTGACGAAGGGCGTCACGCCACGCGCGGCGACCGTGAGCGTGGTCGGGTCCGCCGTCGTCGACCACATCTACGTCGTGGACCACATCCCGTCTCCTGGATCGTCGACGCCGCTCATCTCCTACGAGACGCATCCCGGCGGAAAAGGCCTCAACCACGCGGTGGCGAACGCCCGCCTGGGGATGGACGTGCACATGATCAGCGCGGTCGGCGACGACCAGCCAGGGCAGATGCTGCTGGACTACATGGCGGCCGAAGGCATGCGGCTGAACCTGGTGAAGGTGGTGCCGAACGCCAAGACCCCGGTGGTCGGGGTGTTCATGACCCGCAACGGTGGCGCGGTCCTGCTGCCGTGGATGAACGAAGGCGAGATCCGGCTCGACCCGGCCGACTTTCACACCCACTCGCTGCGAAGCGTGCTCGAAGCGTCGGACGCCGTCGTGATCACGTTCGAGCAGCCCATGGCGGCCACCCGTGAGGTACTGCGCGTGGTGAGCAGCCTCGAGAAGAAGCCGCTGATCGTGGTCCGGCCATCACCGCCGATCGCCAGCCCTCAGTTCCTGTACGAGCATTTCGCCGACATCGACTACCTGGTCGGTACCCAGTGGGAGCTCCGGGAACTGCTCTCGGGGGCCAGCGACGAGATCACCACGGAGGCGCTGGCGTCGAGCCTGCTCATGCTCGGCGTGCACGGCGTCTGCATCACCGAGGAATTCGGCTGCATGGTGCGCTCGGAGCATCTGCGGGCGGATATCGCCCGCTTCCCGACCGCCTTGCGGGATACGCCCGGCGCGCGGGAGGCCTTCAGTGCCGCCCTGATCCACCGCCTGCTGCTGAAGGACCGCAAGATCGACCAGTCCGACCTCGAATGGGCGACCGCGGCCATGACCGCGGCGCAGTCGTTCGGCGGGGTCGCGGATTCGATGCCGATGGCGCAGCAGGTGGACCGGGTCCTCAAGGTGTCTCCGGAGCACGAAGCCCATGACTGAACAGCTCTTCGTCGAGCACTCACTCAGCCGCACCGGCGGGACCGGCTTCCGGGTCCGGGTCCTCGACGACGCGTTGATCACCGGAAATCCCCCGGTGGCCGCGATCTACGGCGAACCGGAGGACGACTGTCTCGTCCGGATCCATTCGCGCTGTGTCTACTCCGAGATCCTCGGCTCGGTCGACTGCGACTGTCACGACCAGGTCCAGCAGGCGAAGCAGCTGATCTCCGCCGCCGGCACCGGCGTGATCATCTACCTCGACCAGGAGGGGCGCGGCGCCGGACTGCTCGCGAAGGCACGCGGGTACGTCTACAGCCAGCTGCACCAGGCGGACACCTTCGCCAGTTACCGCGCCCTGCATCTGCCCGACGACTCCCGCGACTACGCCGCCGCCGCCGATCTGCTGGAGAGTCTCGGCCTTGCCCGTGTGCGGTTGCTGACCAACAACCCGGAAAAGATGAAGGCACTGGAATCTCGTGGGATCATCGTCGAACGCGAGCCGTCGCTCGTGCCGGTGAGTGAGTCGGCTCGCGCGTATCTCGAGGCCAAGCGCCAGCACGGCCACCTGATCCCGAGCCTGACCGACAGCTGAGCCACCGGTTCCCGGAGGACGATGGACTTCGACGAGGTCGCGGACGAGCTCTACGCCGGCGATCCGGCCGAGTTCGTCACGGTGCGCAATCAGCGGGCGAAAGAGGCCAAGGCGGCGGGTGACGCGGCGTTGGCCGAACGCGTCCGCTCACTCCGGAAACCCACGCTCGCGGCCACGATCCTCAACCGCCGGGCGGGTTCCCCCGAACTGGCGGAACTGGCGCGGCTCGGTGAGGACCTGCGGAAGGCGCATTCGGCGCTGGCCGGGGCGGAACTGCGGAAACTCACCCGTCGGCGGCAGGAACTGGTGAACCAGGTCCTCCAGGGCGAACGTTCGATGAGCGAGTCGGTCGCCCGCGAAGTCGAAGCGACCCTGGAAGCCGTCGTGGCCGACCCCGAGGTGGCGGCGCTCGCCTTGGCCGGACGGCTCAGTGCCGGCGCGGACAACGCGAGCGACCAGTGGCTGACGAGCGGGTTCACGCCGAGGCCGAAACGGGAACCCGCTCCGGAGCGGCAAAAACCGGCCACCGTGTCGCGTTTGGACGATCGGCGGAGGGCAAAGCAGAAGGCCGCCGCCGATGCCGCCACGAAGGCCGACAAGGCACGAAGCGCCAAAACCCGTGAAGAAGCCGAACGCGAACAAAAGCGGCTCGCGGAGTTCAACCGGCTTCGGCACGAGGCTGCCGAACTCGCGAAAGACGTCAAGCAGGCGGAAATCGACCTGTCCCGCGCCGGACGCCGGTCCGAAAAGGCCACGGAGAAGGCGAACGACCTCCGGCAGCGGCTCGCCGACGCCGAACTCGAGGAAGAGACGGCGAACGGTGAGACCACCGCCGCCCAGACCACCCTGGACGACCTGCGCGCGGAAGCGGAGCGGATCGACGAGGCCCTCGAAAAGTACTAGCTAGATGGTCGATTCCGTGATAGGAGGCTGGGCCATTCCAACCAGGGGGCTTGACTGGTTATCCCTCATTGCTACTCACGACTCCCTGGACCGACTCGCTCGCGGGGGTGTCGCGAAGGGCACTCACGCCCCACGTGACCCGAGGGTAGTCGCGGTGTCTTGAAGGCCCCCTTTGAGACGTTGATCGTCTCAAAGGG